>JBNKPX010000001.1:0-94250 GCA_050295575.1 Gammaproteobacteria bacterium
CGATCTGTGCGACAATATCATTATCCTGCTGATACAGAAATGGCTTCTTCAGATCGGCTCTATGTAATTCTATCTTGTCAAAATGTTCACGCTTAAATCCTTCCACCAAAATCAGGTCAAGACGACTATGATCCAGCTCATCGATCAATTCACTCAAGCTTGATTCTGGCTGATCACCGTACTCGGTAATCAACGCTTTGCGCTTTTGTGATGATATTAATACCTGATAAGTATCTGCTTTGCGTATTTCAAAGCTATCTTTACCCGGTTGATCGATATCAAAATCCTCATGCGCATGTTTGATCACTGCCAGTCGCAACTTGCAAAGTCGCAGTAACGGTATCACCTTGGTCAGCAAAGTAGTCTTGCCGGTGCCGCTATAAGCTGAAAACCCAATTACAGGGGGCTGGTGTTTATTATTTGGCATGGATCAACTGAACTCCTGAATATCTTCAGGTGTATTAATATTAGTGAATAAACGGGTTGTTGCATCAAATTCAACCAGAGTATATTGATGTTGTTTATACCAGTGATCTATCTTGCGCTCACCGTCCTTAAGAAACTGTTCAAGACTGGCTCGCAAATTAACGGGTAATAATGCGTATACAGGTTGCATTCGTTCACCATCTGATGCAATAGCCATTTCGCTATCAGTGCTATTAATCGCATTGATCATAGATGACAAATAATTATCGACTACAAAAGGGCCATCGCAGGGTAAGGTAAGAATATAGTCTGTGTTTGCAACAGCCATTGCAGAATAAAATCCGGCCAATGGCCCCTGAAAATCACTCAGACTATCTTCAACAATGGGATAACCAAACTGAGAATAGACTTCAATATTACGATTGGCATTTATCAGTATATTATTGGTTTGCTGAGAAATTCCTGCAATGACATGTTCAATCAATGTGCCATTTTTATATTTCACCAGGCCCTTATCCTGGCCACCCATACGGCGACCCATACCGCCTGCCAGAATGACAGCGGTTACATCTTTAGCACTTATAGTTTTCATTAACTCACGTAGGTTTTCTGTTCAACAGCATGTAGAAAAGCATTCAGCATAAAGGCCAGTAGCATCAGCACTATGCCCAGCGCGATACCCTGCGAAAAATTACCCTTACTGGTTTCCAGCGCAATAGCGGTGGGTATGTTTCGGGTGTAATTCATAATATTACCACCCAGCATCATGGATGCACCGACCTCAGCAATAATACGTCCATAAGCGGCCAATAAGGCTGTCAATAGCCCAAAGCGGGCCTCAAATATTAAAGTGAAAAAAGCCCTCACAGGGCCTGCCCCCAGTGTTCTGGCCGTTTCCCAGGCACGGTTATCCAGCGCCTGAAATGTAGCTAAAGACATAGAAACAAGAATTGGAAAACTCAGCATAAACTGCCCTATGATCATCGCTGTCTGTGTAAACAACAGACGAAAATCACCTAACGGCCCCTGACGAGATAAGATAATGAATAAGGTCAAGCCTACCACTACTGCAGGGATGGATAACATTGCGCTAAAAAAAGAGATGAGCCATTTTCGCCCAGGGAAGCGTGTATGAGCGAGAAGAAATGCAGTCAATAAGGCAGGTGGTACCGCAGAGACAATCGCAACCGTAGATACTTCGAATGAAATCCCAATAATACCCCAGATAGTAGTATCACCGGTTATCAATAGCCTGAGGGCTTCTAATGTCACATCGCCTAACGATTCCATATCCACTTCACTTTATTGGCTCGCTTGATTAAAGGTTAGATAGCGCCCCATGTTTTATATCAAGGGCAATTAGAGCATATCTTACCAGCGAATTGGCGGAATATGGGATATAAAAAACATCAACATTGATACCTCAAACTTTTTAATATTTATTCAATTTGTCCTAATGACTATTTCAAAAGTCCAGCTAAATCAATTTAAAACAACCATCAAATTTATTAATCAGCAGCACTGCTGTCATAGAATTTATATACGGTTTCTATAAGCAAAACGTTTGAAATATCATCCTGTTGGAGTTATGTTTGTTTGGTACTCGACTTAAATAAGAATTAATCGAAATTGCTTTAAAGTAGTTTCATACAATAATAATCCCTCCTGGAGGAGTCTGATGCAAAAATCCCTACACATTGACCCGGTAAAATGTACGGGTTGCGTTCAATGCGAGATGGCCTGTTCGTTTGAACACACCGGCATATTTAACCCCTCACGATCTTACATTAAAGTCTTTAACTTTCATCACCAAGGGCGCTTTGCACCCTACACCTGCACCCAATGCGATGAAGCCTGGTGTCAACGCGCCTGTCCAGTTGATGCAATCAGCCTGGATAGTGCTACCGGTGCTAAAGTGGTTTCCGAATCACGTTGTGTCGGCTGCAAGGTCTGCACCATCGCCTGCCCCTTCGGCACAATCAACTATTCGCAAGCCACCCACAAGGTGGTCAAGTGTGACCTGTGCGGCGGCGATCCAGCCTGTGCTAAGGCCTGCCCAACCGGAGCCATCACCTATATAGACGCGGACTGGACCGGTTATGATCGTATGATGGCTTCAGCATCCAGAAGTCTGCCATCTACCGAAGCCAATGCATCCTGAGGAGGTATGAATTATGTCCTGGACTAAAAAAATATTACGAGTGAACCTCTCTACAGGAACCTGCACCGCAGAAGATTTGAATATGCAGTGGGCCAATGAATACCTGGGCCAACGCGGTCTGGCTTCCAAATACCTGGCAGAAGAAGTGGATCCTAAATGTGATCCCCTGGGCCCTGATAATAAACTCATCATGGCCACCGGCCCTTTGACCGGCACCATGGCATCTACTTCTGGGCGCTATTCTGTTATTACCAAAAGCCCACTCACCGGAGCTATAGCCTGCTCTAACTCGGGCGGTTTTCTGGGCGCAGAATTTAAAAATGCCGGTTGGGATATGCTGATCTTCGAAGGTAAATCACCTAAGCCTGTGTATCTATGGATCAATAACGACCAGGCAGAGTTACGCAGCGCTGCTGACATGTGGGGCAAATCAGCCTGGGAAACCGATGATATGCTGCACAAGATCCATCAGGATCCACAGATCCGCATCGCCACCGTCGGCAGACCCGCTGAAAGCGGCTGCCTGTATGCAGGAGTCATCAACGACAAACACCGTGCAGCCGGACGTTCTGGCGTCGGCACCGTAATGGCATCCAAGAACCTGAAAGCGGTCGCGGTGCGCGGCACGCTAGGTGTGGGCAATAACATCAAGGATATTTCCGCCTTCATGAAGGCCGTTAATGATGGCAAACAGGTACTGGCAGAAAATGCTGTAACTGGTCAGGGTCTACCCACCTATGGCACACAGGTACTGATGAATGTCATCAATGGCGTAGGTGGTCTACCTGCGCATAATATGCGTGATGTCGGCTTTAAAGGTGCTGGCAATATCTCCGGTGAAGCCATGCATGAACCACGCGCCAGCGATGGCAAGGCCAACCTGACCACCAATGCGGGCTGTTTTGGTTGTACGATCGCCTGTGGCCGCATCTCTACTATCGATAAAACCCACTTCTCGGTTGAAAACAAACCCGAATACTGGGGCGCTTCCGGTGGCCTGGAATATGAAGCTGCCTGGGCAATGGGGGCAGATACCGGTGTCGATGACCTGAATGCCATCACCTATGTAAACTTCCTGACCAACGAAGATGGCTTTGATCCCATCTCCTTCGGCTGCACCGTCGCAGCCGCGATGGAATTGTTCGAAGAAGGTGTGTTAACCCCCGCCCAGACCGATGGTATCGAATTAAAGTTTGGCTCAGCCGAAGCCTTTGTCTCAGCTGCTGAGGCTCTGATTGCAGGTACCGATTTCGGTAAAGACCTGGCCATGGGGTCCAGGCGCCTATGTGAGAAATACGGGCGTCCTGAGCTATCCATGTCGGTCAAGGGTCAGGAATTCCCGGCCTATGATCCTCGCGGTATCCAGGGTATAGGCCTTAACTATGCCACCTCTAATCGAGGTGCCTGTCATGTACGTGGTTATACTATTGCTTCTGAAGTGCTGGGTATTCCGGTAAAAACCGAACAGACCGATACCGATGGCAAACCCGAACTGGTGAAAGCGTTCCAGGATGCGACAGCGCTGGTTGATTCTTCGGGTTTATGTCTGTTTACTACCTTTGCCTGGGGTATGGACAATATCGCACCTCAGATCGATGGTGCCTGTGAAGGTGACTGGACGGTTGAGAAATGTCTTGAAGTTGGTGAACGTATATGGAATCTGGAGCGTGATTTCAACAATGCAGCTGGTTTTACCTCCAATGATGACAAGCTACCTAAGCGTCTGCTGGAAGAAGCCATTAAAAGTGGCCCCACCGCAGGTCAGGTCAATCGACTGGGTGAAATGCTGCCCAAGTACTATGAGCTTAGAGGCTGGACCGATCAGGGTGAACTCACAGCAGAAACCCGTCAGCGTCTGTCTTTATAGCTGTCAAACCATCGGCCCCATTTCCTCCTGAAAAGGGGGATGGGGCTTTTGTCAACGATCATAGACCGAGCATCCATCATGCATTACGTTATTATCGGCGCTGGCCCTTCCGGCGTCACAGCAGCAGAAACCCTACGCAAACATGACCCTGTGGGGCAGATAGATTTACTCACTTCAGAACCCGAAGCCCCCTATTCCAGAATGGCGATCCCATATTACCTGATCGGCAATATCGACGAACAGGGGTGTCATTTACGTAATAACGATCAGCACTTTATGGACCTTAAGATTAATGTCATTAATGAAATGGTTCTCTCTCTCAATAATGCCACTAAAACACTCGATCTCGCCAATGGAGACTCCCTGAGCTATGACAAGGTGTTGATTGCTACCGGTTCCCGTCCAGCGGTACCGCCTATCCCAGGTGCAGACCTGCCTATGGTCAGCAATTGCTGGACCCTGCAGGATGCAAGAGACATCGCCCAACGTGCCCAATCCGGCAACAAGGTAGTTCTTATAGGTGCAGGCTTTATCGGTAGTATCATACTGGAAGCCCTGTTCCAACGAGGTGTTGAGCTACATGTTATTGAAACTGGCAACCGCATGGTGCCGCGTATGCTGAATGAAAAAGCCGGCGGACTGCTGAAACACTGGTGTATCGAAAAAGGGGTTGATGTACACACCTCCTGCAGTGTGGAATCCATCGTGGATAATGGAGACGACACAGCGACGGTCAGCCTGGGTGATGGCACCGAACTGACAAATATCGCACTAATTATTACCGCAACCGGTGTAAAGTCGAATCTTGAGCTATTGCAGGGCAGTGATATCCAGCTTGATCAGGGCATTTTAGTGAATACAAAGATGCAAAGTTCAGATCCTGATGTATATGCCGCAGGTGACGTGGCACAGGGCCTGGACTTTTCAACCGGTACTTCAACCGTGCAGGCGATACAGCCTACCGCTACCGATCATGGCCGTATTGCTGCTTTGAATATGGCAGGTAAGACCACCACCCATCATGGCTCGGTGAATATGAATGTGCTGGATACTCTGGGATTAATCTCACACTCATTTGGTTTATGGATGGGTGTAGAGGGTGGTGATACGGCAGAGCTTTACACTCCTGATGATTATAAATACCTGAATCTGCAATTTGATGCTGATCGACTGGTGGGTGCCAGTTGCAGT
Source organism: Gammaproteobacteria bacterium (assembly GCA_050295575.1). Lineage (GTDB taxonomy): Bacteria > Pseudomonadota > Gammaproteobacteria > JACNJF01. Next base: position 5,646 of record JBNKPX010000001.1, read on the forward strand.
GGTATCACACAGCATATTGGCATCCTGCGTGGCCTGATCGAAAGCCGCATCCCACTGGGCGGCTACTGGAAGGATAAGCTGCTACAGGATCCGACTCTGTTCGTAGAAGCCTATATGGCCTGTACACAGCAACTGGGTTATAACGCATGAAGATGCATATCGAGTTGTATGCATCGCTGATGGAGCTTTTACCTCCAGGCAAGGAACGTTTTCGTCGTGATATAGAAGTACCGGATGGTAGCAATGTTCAACAGATCATTGAGCAATTTAATATCAGCGATGAGCAGGCACATATCGTACTGGTAAATGGTCATTTTGTGTGTGGAGATGATCGCTCCAATCGAGTTTTAGCCTCCAACGATACGGTAGCCATCTGGCCACCGGTTGCTGGTGGATAATCAACTTCATGTTTAATGTCGGCAGTAATCAGATAGAGATGGGCTATACTCTTAATGAGTTTTCTAACGTACTACACGGTAACTTCAGTGCTCAGCAGTCAGTGTATCGCTGTAAGGATCTAAGCCAGAATAGTTGGTTGATCTCACATGAACGAGGGAGTTTACAAACAGAGATCCGGGTTATCCAGAAACCACCACGCAAACTGGGATTATTAAATCTGCCTGTACTGGGAGTTACATTCAGGCTGATCTCTGGTGACAGTCAGGATGAACAGCAATTTTTTGAAAAGTTCTTCCGTTATTTCCACAAAGGCGGAGGTTAAGGTTAAATGAATCCAGCTGACGAATCGCGCTATGCGCGCCAGATCAAACTCAAACAAATCGGCCCAGAAGGCCAGCAGAAAATCCAGCAAAGCACGGTGTTGATTATTGGAGTGGGTGGGCTTGGTTCGCCAGCTGCGCTATACCTCGCCGCTGCTGGAGTTGGGCAGATAATTATCAGCGATTTCGATGTTGTTGAAGAGTCTAACCTGCAACGCCAGATCATCCACGGCAATGCAAATATTGGCCAGCTGAAAACCCATTCAGCACGCGAACGCATTCAGGATATTAATCCAGAATGCCAGGTTGAATGTATCGACTATGAACTGGTCGGTGATACGCTTTTACAGGAAGTTGAAAAAGCCACCATCGTACTTGATTGCAGCGATAACTTCGCCACCCGCTTTGCCGTAAATCGCTTTTGTGTTGAAACCAAAACCCCTCTGGTATCGGCCGCAGCAATTCGCATGGAAGGCCAGATCATGAACTATATTCCACATCAACCTGGCCCCTGCTACCAGTGCCTGTATAACGACCAGTATGAGAATACACAAAGCTGTGAATCGGAAGGCGTACTCGGTCCAGTCGTTGGCGTTATTGGGACAATGCAGGCCCTGAGTGCCCTGCTTATACTGATTGGAGAAACCGATCAATTGCTGGGCAAGCTATTATTGTTTGATGGTCTTAGTATGCAATGGCAACAGGTACAAATCCCTCAAAACTTAAAATGCCCGATTTGTTCAACAAAATGAAGGGAAAACAGGCCAACTACGCTATTAAAACTATCACGCTGATCGTGACTGATAGTCGGCTATATGGGTGACCGACCTTTTTTTGCCACGTGGATTCAAGTTAGTCAGTTTGCAGTTAGACAGCTGTAAGCGTTCATCCTGAAGCGCCAGGAACAGATCCGGGTCATGACTCGCAATCACCATAGCGGTTCCCTGCGCCTTAAATACCTTAAGTAATTCGAGAGTTCTAAGTTTAGATGCCTGATCCAGGTTGGCAGTAGGCTCATCGAGTAAAACAGCATGTGGGTTACGTAGATAAGCTCGCGCAATCGCAACACGCTGTTTTTCTCCTCCGGACAGGCTATTCGCATTTTGTTGGAGTAAGTGCCCTAATCCGGCCCACTCAACAGCCTGAGCAATTTTTTCCTCAGACTGTTTGCCAGGTTTAATGGTATAACGCAGGTTTTTGTCAACGCTGGCATCGAACATATAGGGCTGCTGATGCAGATAAAGAAAGTTTTTTAACAATACAGATTTGCGCTTCTTAATCTTCTGGTCAATCCCCTTTGCACGCAGAAAACCAGAATCAGGATAGCTGAGTCCTGCAAGAATTTTGAGCAGCGTGGTTTTACCCACGCCATTCTCTCCTACCAGTACCGTACATTGTGTATTCCTGATTTTGATTCGAGCATCAAGAATGACAGATTTAGTACCGAAAGATTGATTCACTCCGTGAAAATAATACTCAAAATCATCCTGCATAATCTGTACGACGCTTAGTTATTAACGACACTACTGGTATTAGCATTGGGCGTAAACAATACCTGATTAAACTTCTTATATTTACCAATCAATTCCTGTCCATGTTTGGAGGTTATCCAGTTAATTAACGCCATAGCACCCTTATTATTAATATCTGGATAACGCTCAGGATTAACAGCAATAATGCCATATGGGTTGAAAAGTAAGCTATCACCCTGATAGGCGATCTTCATCTGAACCTTATCCTGATAGCTTAACCAGGTGCCTCTATCGGTTAAGGTATAGGCCTCCAGTTCATTCGCCATCTGTATCACCTTACCCATGCCCTGACCTGCCTCACGATACCAGTCACCTTTAGGATCGATATTTACCGCTTGCCAGATTTTCTTTTCTTTTTTATGGGTACCTGAATCATCACCGCGTGATACAAACAGACTTTTGCTATCTTTGATACGTTTAAAAGCATCATTTATAGAGGTGCTTTTTTTCAGGTTTGCAGGGTCTGAAGGACTGCCTATGATGACGAAATCGTTGTACATAACAGGGTAGCGTTTCACCCCATATTTATGGTCAACAAAGTCTTTCTCGGCACCCCGTGCATGCACCAGTACCACATCGACATCGCCATCACGGCCCAGGCGTAGTGCCTTGCCGGTACCAACGGCAATCACATGTACCTCATAGCCTGTATCTTTCTTAAACTCTGGTAGTAGATAATTTAATAATCCTGAGTTTTCAGTACTGGTTGTGGTTGCCATACGAATGGGCTTGCTAGAGGTAGATGACTCGGTTACAGCCTGCGCTGTGGGTAATAAGAAGGTTAAAAATAAAAAAAGGGAAATCAGTTTAAATGCTTTTATAGTCATAGTTTGTGCTATTTTGGTTACGTTATTAATACAAAACTAGTTTAAATAGTTTATTCCTTTCAGTTTTACAGCCATTCTAGATCCAGAACAGCCAAAACTGCTACAATCAAGCCGCTCATCATTATCATTATTAGGGCCTGTTAACACCTTTCAAACTGTACCTTAATAACAAAGATCTGCCAATTAATAAATATTTGCTCTGATATTATCGAGAGAGATCTTTATTGAGCAATAGAAATAGTATTTCTGGTCAATAATGAAGCAATAATAATTACTAAACCTTGTATATATGGAAACTAGAGAATTCGGAGGGAGAATTATCAGAGCGCGAAAAACGTAAAATGTGATTTACGTTTTTCGCACAAAATACATGGCTTGTAGCCATCGATTTTGGCGGCACATCTTTGTGCTGCTGGAACCTAAGAATTAATCCGAGGTCCCAAAATCCACCCAGTCATCAAGTATCTTGAAGAATGCCGGTACCAGCAGTATTGAAAACAAAGTGGCAGCAGCAAGCCCGAATGCCAGGCTAGCGACTATTGGTATTAATAACTGAGCCTGCGTGCTGGTTTCCATCAACAGTGGCAGCAGGCCCACTATTGTTGTCATAGATGTTAAAACGATTGCACGAAAGCGATCATGTGCCGCTAACTGAACAGCTTCACCAATGGCCACACCTTCTTTTAAACGTTCTTTGATAAAAGTGACGAGTAAAATATTGTCATTAACCACTATGCCCGCCAAGGTCGCCATACCTACAAGACTGGGTATGGATAATTCAAGACCCAACGCCAGATGCCCCCAGATCACACCGATAGCTCCCATCGGCATCGCTAGCATGACAGCCAGAGGCTGTATATAACTACGAAATTGAAACGACAGGATCACGAATACACCAAGTATTCCTATAGCTATATCAATGATCAGTGAGCTGGCAGTATCTGCTGTTTCCTTGCCCTGCCCCTGAAATGAGGGCTTAACTCCCGGATACTTTTGTCTTAATTCGGGCATGTATTCATTTTTAACACGTCGCATTAATTCTGAAGCATTGATCAATTTTGTATTAAGTTTTCCCTGAATAGTTGCAGTTCGCTGACCATTCACCCGATGCACACGAGCGAGACCTCTAGTCATGGTTAAATCAGCAACTGATGACAGAGCAACCAGTTCTCCAGATTTATTCCTGACCTGTAAAAACTGCAAATCATTGAAACCTTTTCTATCCTGATCTGATAAGCGGACAGTAACAGCCTGGGTTTCTTTTGATGCCTGCACTTCCAATCCGGTGACCCCTTGCAATGCAGCCCTGACTTCAGCCGAAACCTGAGCGGAATTAAGCCCCAGAACACCAGCCTGCTTTTTTAAGTGAATACTTATTTCAGGTTTACCCGGGCGGATATCATCATAGACTTCTATAACCCCGTTAAATCCTCTCAGGTAGCCCTGTAAATCAAGCGATGCTTTCTTTAGCATCTCCAGATTAGAGCCCTGTAGTCGAATATCGATAGCCTTGCCTGCCACTCCTCGCTCTTTATCTGTAAACGACAGGTTAATCACATCACTAACCTCTCCTGTCAGCTCACGCCAGTCCAGCAGCATTTGATCAATACTACCGTTACGGTTTTCAGCACGAATTAAATCGGCACTGACTGTAGAGATATGTGTTCCATTTTCATTAGAATCGACATTATTGTTATACAGGACAGTAATATTCCTCACCAGATCCATCCCCTGTTTCTGTCTCGGCGTGTAATCCGCATTTAGTGCTTTAAGTCCAGCCTCGACCTTAGCAACGACTTCTTCGGTTCGTTCCAGTGAAGAGCCCTGAGGCAAAAGAATTCTTGCCTGAATCACATCCGATTCCAGTTGAGGAAATGCCCTGAACTTTAGCCATCCGGCCGGGATGGTGGCAAATGAGAGCAACAGGATAAATAACATTACACCAAGAGAGATATAGGGACGTTTCACCGACAGGCTAACCAGAGGTGCAAATATTGTATCGCGAACAGATTCAAATTTTTCATTAAACCACAGCTGAAATCTGGAACGATTCTTTTTATGGTTGTGTGTTAGAGAATGATGCAAATGCGCAGGAAGAATCAGGAATGCCTCTATCAAGCTAACAGCAAGCGTAATAACCAGTACCGCAGGCATATATCTTAACACTGCCCCCATTTTTCCGGACAGAAAGAAAAGTGGACCGACTATCATGATGGTAGTCAGAAAGGATGAAAATACACCGGGTAATACCTGCCGTACGCCTTCAATGGCTGCCTGTGTAGTATTCTTCCCTTTTTTAATCTGGCTTGCGATATTTTCAGAAATAATAATCGCATCATCCATCAACAGACCAATCGCCACCAGAAGTGCGACCATAGTAATCATATTAATGCTATAACCGAACAGGTTCATAGCGAAGATTGCACCCAGAAATGAAACCGGAAGCCCCATCGTGACCCAGAAAGAATAACGGAAACTGAAAAAAGCCCACATAGTGATAAATACCAGAATCAAGCCAGCAACACCATTTTCAAGCAGAATCCTTAAGCGATCTTTGATATTACGTGTAACATCCTGACTTATTTCAAGACGGATACCCTTTGGGGCCAGGGTAAGTTCTCGCTGAAGATTTTCCCGCACCGCATCCATCACTCGTAAAGAGTCCTGATGGGTGGTTTTAATGATTTCAAGCAAAGCCGCGCGCTGCCCGTTAAACAGTATTTTCTCCTCCGGCTTTTCATAGTGGTAGTCAATACTGGCAATATCTCCCAGACTGACCATACCGCCTTCATCACTCGAATATACAATCAATTTTGAAAATTCATCAAGTGTCTTGCGTTGTTCGTTATAGCGAACAATGATGGAGCCGTCTCGATCATCCAGCGTGCCGGCTGGAGAATCGATACTTTGTGAACGGATAGCCTGATTGACATCATTAACGGTCAGTGCATATTTCTGTAAATCTGCCTGATTAATCCGGATCAGGATTTCACGATCAGAAAAACCGCTCAGCTTGACCTGAGCAATTCGGCGGTCACGAGATATTCTGCTTTTAACTCTTTCTGCATACTGCTGTAAAGATTCAGCACTGAGTTGCAAACCGGGCTCTGCACTTATCGCAATACTCGCTATATTAGCGGTACGTTCCAGTAAAACGGTACTCGGAGGCTCGACCTTTTCTGGAAACGTCGTAATGGACTCTACTGCAGATTTTACATCTTCATAAAAGGTTCCAAGATCTGCCGTTTCCAGCATCTTTGCAGTGACTATCGCAATGTTTTCACGTGCATCACAGCGGACTTCAACTATATCCTGAACAGTGTCCAGAGATTCTTCAGTGACATGACAGATACCCTGTTCGACATCCATAGCCGTAGCACCGGGATATGCCAGACGTACCTCTACTTCGGTTGCCGGAATCACAGGAAAAGTATCCCGCTGTAATTTCGGCAAAGCACTCAGCCCAAGCACGATAATAATCAACATCAACAGATTGGCTGCTGTTGGATGCGTGACAAAATAACGAATCATTTTTCAGACCCTGAGGCTTTGGAATTCTCCCCTGCTTGCATCTTCTGTTTAAACTCATCAGGTATTTCACCCAAAGCATCCATAAACAGTTGTTTCATGGTTTTACTATCTTTTATCGGCTCCAGTAACATACCTTCTATGGCAGGAACCAGATCAGAGGTCACTATTTTTTGTTTCGGTTTCAGGCCTTTACTGATGGCCACATAACCATCCTGATAGAAGGCAATTTTCACTGGCCGTAATTCCAGCCGTTGATCATCATTCATCACATACACACGCCCTTCATGCAGGGCTGATGATGGAATGACAGTAAATTTATTTTCATTTTCTCCCTGTATTTCAACCCGCACAAACAGATTATCAATCAGGGGTGGTTTATGTCCTGCTTCTGCCTGATCATAAGGGCGTTCAACCCTGGCCACGATACCCAGCGTCTGGGTTTGAAAATTTATACTCGCAGAAACCCGATTGATGGTGGCATCCCAGCTGACATTATTATCCCCATGCTGCACACTGACTACTGCTGACAAACCCTTAACTCCTGGCACCCAGTTAGTACTGACAGGTGTCGAAATATCTGCCGATGGTTTAGAGCTGGCCACCAGTGGTCTCAGCTTTCCGACGGGAAATTGCGATACAATATCTACTGCATCAATGCCATCAGCACTGAATAATAACTGACCGCGATTAGCGTATTGGGATCGGCTCACCTTAACCTCAGTGATTCTGGCATCCATCGGGGCAATAAGGTGGGTTCTGGCCAGATCCTGTTGTGCCTGTTTCTGTTGAACATATAAAACTTCCCGTTCAGCAGCATTGATTAGCAGATTACTTTGTAAGGCTTGCAGGTTAGCTTTTGCGCCGAGCAGGCTGCGTTCAGTCGAATCCAGTGTTGATCTGGAAACATTGCCTTTCTTCACTAGTTTTTGTTGACGTTCAAACTCTTTTTCCAGCAGCACTACTTCCTGCTGACGGGTTTTGATTGACAAGCGAGTCGTTTCATCCTTGATTTTAGAGGTTTCAATTTGTGCTTCAATCTGAGACAGCGCCAGTTGATAACTGGTAGGATCAATGCTTAATAACACTTCATCCTTTGCAATAAATTCTCCATCCTTTAACTTATCCGACAGGAAAACAATCTTACCAGCCACTTCTGCAACAGCATCCCATGTCTGTTCCGCTTTGACATGACCATACCCAATAGCATTAATCTTTAACTTAAGCTTCGGTACAGAGATCACCTTAGCTTTTGTGGAGAATTCAGAAGTTTCGATTTTCTGAGGGGACGTTTTGAATTTTGAGCCCAGCATAGTAATAGCAATACCAAGCACTACAAAACCCGCAACCCAGCTCAGTTTTAACCACTTATTCATAATAGCACTCCAGCATATGACGATAATCGGTGAGATAACCCTTTGGGCTATTTTATATCAAATTTAGCACCCCATTCAGTTAGATAATTAATGCCCACGTCTACTAATTTTATGAAGGATCTTATAAGGAGCCTCTGATTAATTCAGAGCTTCTATAGGTAATCCAACACAAACACTATTCGTTTGAAATCCCTCTACTGTTGTGCATTTTGATGTATTTATCGAGGGGTGTTTAATTAAGGCTACTCCCCTTCTTGCTATTTATACTGATAATCAGACTCTAATTGTCTGCCAGGCAATCACGAATTCGTGCCAGGGCTTTACTAGTAGCATGACCTTTTTGCTCAGATAGCTGCAATGCTACCTCCCCTAACCTGGCATATAGACTGGCATATTCCGGCTTCCACTGCGAAAGCGCCCGCAGTTGGTTTTCTACCACCATGTCATCACCACGAGCTACAGGCCCCGTCAAGGCATCAATCGTCCCCATCTGGAAAATATTATTCAGAGTTTCACGTACCATGGGTTGCATGACCTCCATAGCTATATCGCGATCTAACCCTGACTTTTGATAGGTTTGTATGCCGACCTCCATCAATGCCGTTAAATAGTTACAGACCATGACACTGGCAGCATGGTAATGAATTTTACTCTCAGCCTGTATGTGAAATATCCTGCCTCCAATACACTGTATCGCGGCTTCGATAATGTCTAAAGCTTGCGGGTCACCCTCCACACTACAATAAGTGCCAATAAAACTTTCCACCGCACTAGCTGGATCGGCAAAGCTTTTTACCGGGTGCACACTACAGACGTAAACACCCTGCTCCCTCGCAATATTGAATACTTCGGAAGACAGAGCCCCACTGCAGTGAAACAGAATATCCTCCGGCTTAAGCAAAGCCGAATCAAGCAGAGATTGAAAGCTATTGATAATTTCATTATCAGGTGTCGCTATTAAATACACCTCGGCAGGAGACATTTCATTCAGCCTGGATAGTGCAACACCCGCTTGAATGAAATCGGTCGCCACAATGGCACTTTCGATAGATCGATTTAGCACCCCTCCGATTTCAAAGCATTGATGAGTCGACCAGAGCTTCGCTAGCGATCTACCGAGATGGCCGCAGCCGATAATGTTGAGCGTTAATTTATTCATCTATTTGATAATCCATACAACCCCGGATTTTGTTACTAAAAGCGACCCGATCATTTTGAAATATAAAGCCTTACCCCATTAGTTCGATAGGTCTCTCTCTTAAAAAATTAAGACGTTGACTTTAGTCATTATAACTACTAAACAATCCTTATGGACTTAATATCTATTATCAAGCTGATTTGATGGTTTTTTATGTACTAAACAAATGATGAACAAATAATTCTGAACATAACATATCAATATAAGTTATTCAGAACCCTGTAAATGTAAACAATGAGAGTTATAAAGATGTTTAAGAAGATTAATATTGGTACTTTGCTAGGGCTGAGTTTTACTGCTGTTTTATTGTTAGTTACTTTAGTCAATATACCAGTTGTTATTTCCACAGTTTCCTCTGTGGTTCGATCAGCCGAAGAGCGTGAACTCAAAGCTCTATTTAACACCGCCACTATGGAACTGGAGTCAGAAGGCCATCTGGCAAGCGCACTGGCGACGACTATTGCCAATATTGATATTTTAAGTGATAAGTTTGCCAATCAGGATAGAGAAGCCCTTTCACAGGATCTTGCCGGTGTCTTTAAGGTCTTAAAAAAGGATTTTAATGCGCGACAATTTCAATTTCACACACCACCAGCAACCTCTTTTCTTCGTCTGCACAAGCCTGAAAAGTTTGGCGATGACCTATCTTCCTTCCGCAAAACGGTTATTGCCACTAATCAAGACAAAAAGAATGTAGTAGGCCTGGAGAAAGGTGTAGCAGGACTCGGTATTAGAGGTATCGCCCCTGTTTTCTCTAAAGGCCAGCATATTGGTTCTGTAGAGTTTGGTATGTCATTTGGCCAGGCATTTTTTGAAAAATTTAAACAGCGCCATGCTGTTGATATTTCTCTTTACATAAACAAGGGCAATGAATTCCAGAAATTTGGTTCCACGCTTAAGGGAGATCCTCTATTAACATCCGCACAACTTGAGACTGCTATGGAAAAGCCGGTTATTCAGGAACTTTCAGTAGATGACCAGGATCTGGCCGTCTACGCCTACCGGGTTGACGATTACACCGGTCATGCAGTAGGCGTACTCGAAATTGGTATGGATCGCAGCCACTATGTTGCAACCATTGCTGATGCAAAAAACACCGCAATCATTATTGGCGTGGTAGCGTTGGTTGCGGGTTTAATCATTGCTTCCTTTATCGGACGTTTGATTGCTACCCCCCTATGCTCAACCGTTGAAGCTATGAATGAGATTGCCGAGGGTGGTGGTGACCTCACTCGTCGCCTGGATGAATCAGGCAATAATGAAATCACTAGACTGGGTAAGGCTTTTAATCAATTTGCTGAAAAAATCCGTAACACAGTGAGTAAGGTTAGTAGTTCAACTTCCCAACTCGCTGCAGCTGCTGTTGAAATGTCCACTATTACTGAACAAACCACCCTGGGAACTGAGAAACAACAATCTGAAACAGTACTGGTAGTTACGGCAATGAATGAAATGACCGCTACCGTGCAGGAAGTTGCTCGCCATGCCAATGAAGCTGCAGATGCTGCCAATAGCGCCGATCAGGCTTCTACCGACGGCAAAGAGGTCGTCATTAAAACAATGCAGGCTATCGAAGCGTTGTCTGAGGAAGTTCATTCCGCAGCAAATGTGATTGGGCAACTGGAGAAAGATAGCGAAAATATTGGATCGGTACTGGATGTCATCAGAGGTATTGCCGAGCAAACTAACTTACTCGCCCTGAATGCCGCTATAGAGGCCGCTCGTGCCGGTGAACAAGGCCGTGGTTTCGCGGTTGTTGCCGATGAGGTGCGTAACCTTGCAAGCAAAACCCAGCACTCCACACAGGAAATCCAGCAAATGATTGAAAAGCTTCAGCATGGTGCTCAAAGTGCGGTCAAGGTAATGGACGAAAGTCGGGATAGAGCCAATAACAGCGTGGAACAGGCAGACAAAGCTAATTCATCACTTCAAATCATCGCTGACTCAGTATCAAAGATTAAGGATATGAATACTCATATCGCTCACGCTGCTGAGCAGCAAAGTACAGTAGCTGAAGAGATCAATAGAAATATTGTAAACATTAATGATATCGTTGACGATACTGCCAAAGGTGCCACTCAGACATCCCAGGCAAGTGAAGAACTGTCTCGCCTTGCGGTTGATTTACAGCAATTGGTAAATCAGTTTAAGGTTTAAAGTAAGCACTACCGTAGGCGGCCTCTGATTATAAGCACTGCGCCCTAATTTGCCCATACGATATAGAATTATGCGGTAGATTAAAAAGAAGTGGATGGGCGTTTGTATGAACCTGCTGTAGACCACCGTTTACCCCCTGTTGTTGCAGGGTAATCTACAAGCCATCTTTGTTTAAAATAAGCAAAGATGGCTCAAAAATAAGGTTCTTTTGTGCCTTAAGTTTTTTCATCAAAAATGAGAATACCCACCATGTGGCTAGCAGATAGCAATCGTTATCAGACCATGAGTTATCAACGCTGTGGTCGTTCAGGAATGTTACTTCCCTCAATTTCATTAGGTCTTTGGCACAATTTTGGCGATGACGCCCCTCACCGGACTAAACAGGCAATCTGTCGTCGTGCATTTGATCTTGGTATTACTCATTTTGACCTGGCTAATAACTATGGCCCGCCTCCAGGATCGGCTGAACTCGCATTCGGTCAAATTATAAAACAGGATTTCCTGCCTTATCGAGACCAGTTAATCATTTCATCAAAGGCCGGATATGAAATGTGGCCAGGCCCCTATGGTGAATGGGGTAGTCGTAAATACCTGATTGCCAGTTGTGATCAAAGCCTGAAGCGACTTGGACTGGATTATGTAGACATTTTCTATTCACACCGCTTTGATCCCAATACCCCTTTAGAAGAAACGATGATGGCACTGGATCAGATCGTAAGATCTGGTCGTGCTTTATATGTTGGCATATCATCCTATAATTCACAGCAGACCCGCGAAGCCCTTGCCATTCTCGACAGTTTGAAAACTCCTTGTCTGATTCATCAGCCGAGTTATTCACTATTGAATCGCTGGATTGAAAGTGATGGTTTACTCGATACACTTGAACAGCATGGTGTCGGAAGCATTGTATTTTCTCCTCTTGCTCAGGGGATGTTAACTGACAGATACCTGAATAATATTCCAGAAAATAGCCGAGCGGCACAGAATAAATCACTAGACCCCAGCTTTCTGAATGAAACGAATATGGCAAATATTCGAGCATTGAATCAAATTGCCTTATCTCGTGGACAGTCACTGGCTCAAATGGCTATAGCCTGGGTACTTAGAGATGCCAGGGTTACTTCGGCGCTGATAGGTGCAAGCTCGGTACAACAATTAGAAAATAGTGTAGCAGCGCTTAGTCAGCGAGAGTTCACCCAACAGGAACTGACAGAAATCGATAAATATGCACAGGAAGCGGGTATAAATATCTGGGCACGACGTTAAATTATTCGCCTGCCAAATTAATCATCATCTGATGTGTCAGTAGCAACTGAGTTTCTACCTTTAGCTATGGCATCGTTAAGCGATGACGATGCATTAGAGAGAGCTTGCTCGGTTGTAATCGAAGACTCAAGAAGACTTACACCAAAATTGAAGATCACGGCTGCAAACTGGATTAGGGCCTGTTAACTGGTGTTGATTGTCACTATTATGACTAAATACAGGCAGCCTCACTTAAAAATCATATATATAGATACAGGATTGATTCTGCATATAGTTCAGGGCTATTAATGATTTTACTTTCCTGTTAAAACTTTATATCGAAGTCTCAAGGTTGGCATTATGTGAAACCCCTAGATGACTATAGATATCATTCAAAGCACAGGCGGCACCGGTTAAAGCAGGATGTTTATCGATTATGACGAATACGGGGATATTTTTTAGATAATTACTAAAGCGGCCTTTTTGCTCAAAGCGCTGAAAAAAGGATGAATCTTTGAAGGCTTCAATCAGACGTGGAACAATACCTCCACCGATATAGATACCACCCTGACCGCCCAGAGTTAAAGCCAGATTTCCAGCAATTATACCCAGCCATCCAAAAAAAAGGTCCATGACCTCACCACAGGTATCACACTCTCCCGAAATTGCTAATGCCGTTATCTCAGATGCCTGTAGTGATTGTATCGGTTTATTATCAATTTCGCAGATAGCCTGATAAATATCACATATGCCTGTACCGGAGAGCAGTCGCTCAGCCGACATATGTCCGAATCGTTCCCATTGCTTTTGAAAGATTGCCAGCTCACGTTGTGTAGTGGCGCCGATTGTTACATGTCCACCCTCCCCTTCAATGGGCATCCAACCATCGCGAGAGGGTACCAGTCCTGATACACCCAAACCTGTCCCTGCACCAAGGACAGCCATGGTTGCATCTTTTACTTTTACCCCTTCGCAAACCTGTAACAACTGATCCGATGAAAGCCTGGGGATAGACAATGCCAGACCAGTAAAATCATTGATGAGTTTGATAAAATCTAGATCAAATCGTTGACACAGTTCGGTCAGGGAAAATGTCCAGCCATTATTGGTCATCTTGATATTCTCACTGCGTACCGGAGTGGCGATAGCGAGACAGGCCTTTTTGATCTGAATATCCGGGAATTGAGAGATATACGCAGCTATTGCATCGTATACCGTTGAATATTCACTGGTTGAATAGCTCTGAATTGACTCTGGATGATTAAATGATCCGTCATCTAATTCTGACACAATAGCAAAACGGGCATTCGTCCCCCCAATATCGCCAACAAGTATTCTATGCTTCAAATGACTGGATACCCCAATGTTTATCTTAAAAATTATTTATTAAATTTTTGTGAAGTAATTAAAATCCAACTGGTGATAGAGCTGACTAAAAAAACACGAGTTTATGCGTTAAACAGTGAACATCATAGCTGTCTACAATGGACGAACTGAATGCTTTAAGGCTCTCACTAATAACACCAGAGCAACAAAAAATGCCAGACCAGAGGCAGAAACGCTTTACCTGATAAGGGTGTTATCGCGTAAATCCTCCAACTGATCCTCCAGTTTTTTGATTTCTAGCCTGATAAATTTGGCTCGGGGTGAATTCGGTTCCAATTGCTCAATTTTTTTGACAGAACTGGTCATTTCATTAATGGTTTTAACCAGTCGAATCTCATCCACAGATAAATCGAAATTTCTAAGCCTATTATTTACAGTTTGAGTTTCTTTATCGGATTTTGACATATTCATTATTCACCTGTACCTGTTATTTTTAGCAGATAAACTGCTATGGTGCCGCATTTATTTGTTTATATCTATTTATAGTCCGCGCAGGGAAAAATGCGCTCTTCTTAGGGTATTTAGTTAAATTTTCATCTATGAGATTAAAAGAAACCCAAAGAATATTATATGAGTTCCTTTAAAAAACTCCTCTAAATAATTGAATTGTTAACATATTTTAACCATTAATAGTGAAATATTAGATAAAACAGGGTTATTCTCAAGAATATCTACAATCTATAACTCAACATTGTGGTAAACATTCTGAACATCATCCAGATCGTTCAACATATCGATGAATTTATCAAACATCTCAACATCTTCTGCTTTTATTGGAGCAGTGTTTTGAGGTAAATATTGAATCTCATCAACTTCAAAATCAATTTCACCAAAGCTTTCAACGAGTGCATTTTTAGCGTTAGAGTATTCAGTATGAGGGGCAAAAACCGTAATTTTCCCATCTTCGCTTTCAAGATCCGTGACATCAACATCGGCCATCAGTAGCGCTTCCAGTACAGCTTCTTCGTCTTCATGATTAAAAACGAGAATAGCGCTATGATCAAACATATGGCTAACACTACCCTGAGTACCAATCTTAGACTTGGTTTTGGTAAAACATTGGCGCACATCACCAAAGGTTCTATTAGGGTTATCGGTTAGACATTCAATCATCACCATACAACCGCCGGGACCGTATCCTTCATAGATAGCAGGATAAAAGTCTTCACCACCACCACCTTTGGCCTTGGTGAGCGCTTTTTCTATGACATGGCTGGGTACCTGATCCTTTTTTGCACGGTCAATCAGGCCGCGCAGTGTCAGGTTACCGTCTGGTTCCGCCCCACCCGCTTTAGCACAAACATATATTTCTCGGCCATATTTACTATACACCTTGGCTTTTGCATCCGATGTTTTTGCCATCGACTCTTTACGGTTTTGATAGGCTCTGCCCATTTATCGGCTCCTTAATGAAGACTGGTTGAAAATTGTGTGAATCTTACAGATAACTGGTGATTCAGAAAACTGTTTCAGAAAAAATTTCGTTTCTCTGAGTCAGGCACAAGTTTAAACCGCCATTTTAGGGCCTGTTAACAGGCCCTAATAAATTCGATGTTAACTTAACTATCTACCAGCCTGGATCTAATCGTCAATTCCAGCAACAGTTACCTGAGGTAACTGAGGGGTAGATAATTCGGTGCTAGTTTTAGGAGGCATGACAGTTGCTTCCCCCTGAGTAACAATTTCATCCCTTTGATTGAGTACTTTACAGTCAAGTACCACATACTGCCGTTTTTCAATTTTTTCTTTTACCGTTAAAACTGCTGTTAAGGTATCTCCAATCCGTACGGGTCGTTTAAATTTCAAATCCTGAGAGATATAGACACTACCTGGGCCAGGCATAACCATGCCGATAACCGTAGAGATCAATCCCGCCGACCACATACCATGAGCTATGCGAGTTTCAAAAAGCGTAGTCGCTGCATATTCGTCATCAAAATGAACAGGGTTTGTATCCCCACTAGTTTCACCGAACAGAACAATATCACGTTCGGTTAATTGCCTGGTAAATCGACCTTCAGTACCAATCTCAAGGTCATCATATGTCTGTGGTTTTAGTTTATTCATAAATTTTATTGGTTTATTAAGCTCTTATGCTCAGATATTGATGGGAAAATAATCATTAGAGAACTCTCTGCAAGCTATTCTATATAGCCCAAGGTATATTAACTTATGTTTATTTCGACTGCTCATTAAAGTTATTCCTGACCATTGATATTCAATCATAAACCATCGTGTTGCGACAGGCTCTAACTACTATTCTGAACTGAATAATCATGGTAATGGGTAGTTTCATGATGCAAATTGCGTGCTTGCAGTCTACTCTTTTATTACTTTCTCAAAAGATAAATTGAACGGTGTATGCTGCACCGCAATATATGGCCAGAAAAGCCGACTAAAGCCTCCATTAAAACCTTTATAATTCAACAACTTAAAAAGTTTAAAAATTTTTGTTGACAAGTCCGAAAAATAAGCCTATAAAGCGCACATTCAGACAACAGATACTTAGCTTATGAGTACAAAACTACATACTTTTACACATTTTTTAACGCAGGGGTTTTAACCCAGTCTGTTGTGATTCTGCTTCGATTTTTGAAGGGTCGCCACAGGCGGCCCTTTTTTCTTTTTAACCTTAACTTTTTTCTTTCTCTTTTTCTTTGGAGACGATAATGGAAAACAAAATGATTGTTCAAGTTGGTATGGCATACATTGGTGCTATCCTGGCTTTATCAATGGTTTCTGTGCTAGTTGCATAATTAAGCCAGCATACGCTATCAAAAAAGGCACCCTATTTAGGGTGCCTTTTTTATTTGCAGCTTGAATAAATATCCTCAGTATCCTGAATACTGACCATCATGTAGAATACCGACTTTTCTATTTTTGACTTAATGAGACACTGATTTCTATGGAATTATCCTCCCTTACTGCAGTATCGCCCGTGGATGGCCGCTATGGCCGAAAAACTCAACTCCTGCGCCCTGTTTTTAGTGAATATGGATTAATCTATCACAGAGTACTGGTCGAAGTTCGTTGGTTACAGGCACTATCAAAGTTACAGCAAATCCCCGAGGTCCCTCCTTTTAGTTCTGAAGCCAGTCAATTACTTGAAAATATCATTGATCAGTTTAGCGAACAGGATGCTCAACGGATTAAAGATATCGAAAAAACGACTAATCACGATGTTAAAGCCGTGGAGTACTTTCTTAAGGAAAAGATATCAAACAATGCCGAGTTAATGGCTGTAAATGAATTTATTCACTTCGCCTGCACCTCAGAAGATATCAATAACCTTTCACACGCTTTGATGCTAAAAGCTGGCCGTGAAATGGTGGCGGATCAATATCAGACTATTGCTGAGCTAATAGAAAACATGGCGCTTGAGAATGCAGAGGTATCCATCCTTTGCCGTACACATGGACAACCCGCCTCACCTTCCACTTTGGGCAAGGAAATGGCCAATGTCGCTTACCGCATGAGGCGTCAAATCAGGCAGATCTCTGAAGTTGAGCTATTAGGTAAAATCAACGGCGCTGTCGGTAACTATAATGCACATTTCAGTGCCTACCCTGATATAGACTGGCAGGGATTTGCACAAACATTTGTAGAGTCACTAGGTATCACATTTAACCCCTATACTATCCAGATAGAACCGCATGATTATATAGCCGAGCTATTCGATGCTTCAGTTCGCATGAATACCATTCTGATCGATTTTGCACGAGATATCTGGAGCTACATCTCCATAGGGTATTTCAAGCAAAAAACTATAGCCGGTGAAGTAGGATCATCAACCATGCCACATAAGGTTAATCCAATAGATTTTGAAAACGCCGAAGGCAACCTTGGGATTGCAAATGCCATCATGACCCACCTGGCACAAAAATTACCCATCTCACGCTGGCAGCGTGATCTGACAGACTCTACTGTACTACGTAATCTTGGTGTCGGTTTTGGTCATGTCATCATTGCTCTGGATTCTCTACAACGGGGCATTAGCAAACTGGAAGTTAACGAAGCGGTTATTGCCAAAGACCTGGATCAGAACTGGGAAGTGCTAGCCGAACCTATACAGACAGTCATGCGACGCTACGGTATCGAAAAGCCTTATGAAAAGCTCAAGGAATTAACCCGTGGTCAAAGAGTTAACCAACAAATCATGCAGGAATTTGTTGCTAAGCTGGAAATTCCTGACCAGGCCAAACAGTTACTTATACAGATGACTCCAGCAAGCTATATTGGTAATGCAGTACAACAGGCAAAGAACATCAAACCTTGAAGGATAATACAGCCATGTGGGAATTAAAGAACTTCGATGTTGAGTTATTTCTAGCTGAATACTGGCAAAAAAAACCAGTATTGATTCGACAGGCTTTTCCTGGGTTTCAAAGCGTACTTTCACCTGAAGAACTTGCCGGTCTTGCCTGTGAAGAAGGCGTTCATAGCCGACTGGTGATAGAGAAAGATGCCGAAGAACCCTGGCAATTGACCTATGGCCCTTTCAAGGAAGAAGACTTTACCAGCCTGCCTGAGACACATTACTCGCTACTGGTATCCGAATGTGAAAAATGGATTCCAGAGCTACAGGACCTGGTCGAGTGTTTCAATTTTATCCCCAAATGGCGCATTGATGACTTGATGATTTCCTATGCCCCTGATCAGGGCTCTGTGGGCCCCCATATTGATGAATACGATGTGTTTCTGATTCAGGCGAATGGTCAAAGAACCTGGTCTATCGAAAGTGAAATCAAACACAATCCGGAGCTTGTAGGCGATGTAGACCTTGCCTTGATGAAGGAATTCAACGCCGATCAGGCATGGCTGATGGAACCGGGTGATATGTTATATCTACCACCAAAAATCCCCCATCATGGCGTGGCGGTAGGCGATGGATGTATGAATTACTCGGTGGGTTTTAGGGCGCCTGCGGTTAGCGACATCATGGATAGCTTCCTGATGGAAGCCAGTGACAAGGGTTTGACCGATGAACGTTATTATGACGTACCGTTAAAACCCGGCCGAGATGCTGCAGAGATTTGCGATGATGATATCGATAACTTCAGGTCGATGATTTACCAGATGCTGGATAAATCAGGCCCAATCTGGGCAGATGTGGTTGGTAAACTGGTTTCCGACAGTACGCTTTCAGAAGACGTTGAAACTATTCAATGCGACAGTATTGAACAGGCTGCACAACAGCTATGGCAGAAACACCCGGATAGCAAAATATTCTATCACCGAGACGAAAGTCAATTGACCATCTACTTTAACGGTGAAGCCAAAGCCCTGAAAATATCAGACATCAATATCGATTTCTGTAAAACAATATGTAACCAGTACCTGATCACGATAAGCGATTATTACGACGTACTACCACAGGATGCGCGCGAGCTTTTTATGCAACTGGTCAGTAGCCGAGCATTAATCCCCGTTCTGGATGATGACTGAATACAGCATACAATTCGCCGACTGGAAAGAAGATGCTGAGCATCTAATAGCTCTTCGTCACGAAGTTTTCGTCTGCGAACAGAATGTACCCATTGAGGTTGAAATCGATGATCTGGATAGCCAATGTCTACACATAAAGGCCCTTATGAAAGATGGACACATCATAGGAACAGCTCGCCTGCTACCCAATCACAATGTGAGCCGCATGTGCGTAAGCAAAGCATATCGTCGTCAGGGCATTGCCGGGGCGATGCTTGAATTCATCATCCAACACGCCAGACTACAAAATTTCAAATACCTGCAGTTGAATGCCCAGATATCAGCCCAACCTTTGTATGAAAGCTACGGATTTGTAGCAGATTCTGATATCTTTATGGAAGCAGGCATACTACATAGACATATGAGCTTGCCACTCAACACCTGATCCTCCACAGAATCACTAACTAGAATATTAAAAAAACCATGTCAAACAATCACATACAAGAATCTTTTGATGCTGACCTGCAGAATATAAAACAACATATCATCGGTATGGCTGAAATGGTTAACCTCGAAGTTAACGAAAGCCTTAGCGCATTCGCAGAACGGGATGAAGACCAGGCTAATGATACGATGGAAAGTGATCAACTGGTCGATGCCAGTGAACGGATCATTGATAACGAAGTAGTCAGAGCTATCGTGCTACATCAGCCAATGGCTTCAGATTGCCGTCAACTAGTAGCTGCGCTTCGCATAAGCCGTGAGCTGGAGCGTATTGGTGACTTTGCCTCCAATATCGCTATGCACTCAATTACTCTGGACCAGCTTGAGCTAACCGGCGAAGAGATGCGAGTGCTGGATATGGGGCACGCGGTTCTCACTATGCTTGAGGAAGTCATCGAAGCCTACACCGATGAGGATGAGAAAAAGGCAGAGTTAATACGTCAGCAGGATGAAGCGATTGATGAGATTTACAGCAAGATTTTTGCTGACCTGCTTCAGATAAATACCGAAAATCCGGAGAAAGCCAGCTCCTGTACTCACCTGATATTTATCGCACGCTTTCTGGAACGCATGGGAGACATCGTTACCAATATCGCAGAAGAAGTCCTGTTTATTATCAAAGGTGACTTTACAACTGATACTCGCCCCAAAGCCGATACTACAGCATCTATCATCAATGGCGACAAATGCTAGGGGCTGTTAGCAGCTCCCCCCTGCTCTGGGTCAGCCAGCTTTAGTGAGAAAGCCCCGGCACAGACTACAAAGGCTGTCGATAACCATAGACAGCCTGTAAGTCCCCATTGCTGATAAGACCAGCCCGAAAGTACCGTGCCCACTAATCGGCCAGCGGCATTGGCCATATAATAAAAGCCTACATTCATAGCCACTCTGTCATGATCAGAATAGGCAAGGATGAGGTATGAATGAAGTGCCGAATTGATCGCAAATACAAAACCAAAAGCGGCAAGCCCTGTGATAAGAACAAAAGTCGGGTTAAACCCCATCTGCAACATTGTGGCTATAGCCGCCGGGAAGGCCGCCAGCAAAAACACCCAGAATCGAGCCGAGTTGCTGCCGGGCGCACTATCGCAACGGGAAAACCCCAGTAACCCTGGAGCTACGGCTTGCACCAGGCCGTAGCCAATGATCCAAATTGCGAGAAATGCACCTACCTCGGCATGTGACCAGCCCAGAGTCGAACCTAGAAAAACGGGTAAAGCCACCACAAACCAGACATCACGCGATCCGAACAGAAAAAAACGGGCAGCAGACAGCCAGTTGATAGCTGGGGTTTTAGAAAATATCTGGCTAAATTTGGCTTTTTGCCTGCTGCGACCGATATCAGCAGGCAACAGGCAGAAGGTCACCACAAGTAAAATAAAGAGTGCTGACGCTAATATAATCAATGCCATACGAAACCCTGCCATAGATAATAAAAGCCCGCCCAGAAAGAATCCTGCACCTTTGAGAGAGTTTTTAGAGCCCGTAAGTACGGCAACCCATTTAAATAATCGATTGTCTGATTGAGCCTGCCCTGCAGGCAACATCAATTTCACACTGGCCTTGGCACTCATTTTATTCAGGTCTTTAGCAATACCGGATAAAGCCTGAGCCGCCATCACATATGCCACCGTTAAAAAGCTATCGGGCACTGTTAGCATTAGCAGAGCAACAACCTGCATCAACATTCCAATATGCATCGTTCTATTCAGGCCTATTTGGGCACCCAACCAGCCCCCGACCAGATTGGTCACTACGCCGAAAAACTCATAGAACAGGAATAACATGGCAATTTGCAGCGGGCTGTAACCAATCGTATGAAAGTACAGCACCACCAGCATACGAATCGCGCCATCGGTGATGGTAAATCCCCAGTAACCTGCAGTGATGACCAGATAATTACGCAGGCCAGATTGAGTTGAATCCATTTACAGGGTACGCGCTATCATCTGGGCGATATCCATCATACGGTTAACATAGCCCCATTCGTTATCATACCAGGCGAGTATTTTTACCTGAGTGTCATCAATAACCATGGTTGAAGGAGCATCAATAATCGAAGAACGTCCATCCCCTTTATAATCCACCGAAACCAGAGGTCGTTCTTCGTAGCCCAGTATGCCCTGCAAATTAGATTGGGAAGCCTGCTTAAGTAGGGCATTCACTTCAAGCGCAGACGTTTTACGCTCAGCCTCGAACACAAAATCAACCAGAGAGGCATTCAGCAAAGGCACACGGACAGCCAGGCCGTTTAACTTGCCTTCCAGTTCAGGAAATATCCTGGTAATGGCTTTAGCTGAGCCAGTTGATGTAGGAATCAGTGATTGACTATTCGCACGGGCGCGACGTAAATCCTTATGCCCTTTATCAATAATTGTCTGCGTATTGGTAATATCATGGATGGTTGTCATACAGCCATGTTTTATACCAATCTCTTCGTGCATAACCTTGACAACGGGAGCCAGGCAATTGGTTGTACAGGAAGCTGCGGTGATTATGTTGTGTTTATCAGGGTGGTACAGGTGGTGGTTAATTCCATAAACAATATTTAATGCTGGATCAGGAACCGGTGCAGATACCAGAACCTTTTTGATGCCCTGATTAAAATATGACTGCAATAACTCGGGGGTTTTAAAATGACCGGAACAATCGATCAATAAATCAATCTCTTTATCAGCCCAGTTGACTTCCTCAGGTAGAAAATCAGAGCTAAAACCAATGGTCTGACCATGAATCGAGATACTGTGCTCATTAAAAAAGATATTTTGATCCCAGCGACCATGAACGGAATCAAATTCGAGCAAATGCGCATGACAGGCAGCATCACCCTTGATTTCATTGATATGTACAAACTCAAGATCAGGGCGATCCCAACCCGCCCTTAATCCCAGTTTGCCCATACGACCAAAGCCGTTGATGCCAATTCGTATAGTCATGTTATCTACCTAAAAAAATGTGCAAGTTTACTGCTAGAATATGAAGGAATGGTTACATGAAGCAATAAATATATTGTTTCAAATAAAAGTAGTTTAGCAAATATCAACATATCAATTAAATACAGTCACTTATGGATAAAACCTCGGTAAAAGCTTTAACTGACAGAGACGATTGTAGCGAAGCAATTGAGCATTTGGTTGCTTCAGCAGAGCGATATATTGCTATATTCAGCCAACAACTCGAACCCCAGTTCTACAACCATAAAGCTATTTGTGAGCAGATGGCACAATTAGCACGTAAAAACCGATACACTCAGATTCGCATCATTGCTCAACAAACACGATCAGCAGCATCCAGTGGTCACTGCCTGATTCAACTGGCACAAAAACTATCCAGTTATGTACAGATTCGGACTCCTAACACCCCAGAACTAGAAAGATTCACTCAAAGCTGGTTAATTATCGATAATCACTCAATGTGTGTGATTAGCAACCCTGAACGCTTTGAAGGGAAATTGATCGAACATGATCGAAGCTATGTAACAAACCAGCTAGAATTTTTTGATCACGCATGGGAGAACAGCGTACCGGATATCCATAGTCGTCGTTTAAGCATCTAAGTCCTTACCAGGCTCCCATTCAACACCCTCTAATTCAGCAACAGCTCAGCCTGTTTTTCCAGAAACTCCACTACAGCCCTTATATCGTGCCTGCGAGTTCTATGATTGGTAATAGCAGCTCGAATGACTCGATAATCACTCCAGTGTGTCAGCGAAAAAACGGCATCACCTGATAGCTGTAAACGAGTGACGATCTCTTCACAGTACTGATTATTCAGGGCAACACCCTGTTCCTGCTTCAGCCTGAATGTCACGATATTTGAAGCGGGTTTTTCAGTAATCTGAAAGTTAGTTGATTGGTTGATACATTCAGCCAGGTATCGTGCTAACTCACAATTTTGCTGTATGGCTTCACCCAGTTTCTTTAAGCCGTAGGTTTTAATCGTAAACCAGACCTTAAGGGCCCTGAATGAGCGAGAAAGCTCCAGTCCAAAATCACATAACCAGGGATCACCAGCAGCCAGAGCCTGACCCTGCCTGGCAATATAATTAGGTCTGACACTAAACACTTGCTGCTGAAACTCGGCATGCTTGACCAGTAATCCACCGCAGTCGTATTGCACGTACATGAGCTTATGGAAATCAAACGCCAGTGAATCAGCCAGATTGATATGATCGGTTAACTGTCTATAGGGTTGATCAGCCAGTCTTAACCACGAGCCAAAAGCTCCATCCACATGCATCCAGCACTGGTATTGATCAGATAAGCTTCGGATTGCAGCAAAATCGTCAAAAGCCCCTGTATTTACCGTGCCTGCATTAGCAATCACCATAAAGGGTTCATACCCTTGGGCAATGTCCTGTTTAATTTGCTGTTCTAATGCCTGCAAAGAAATACGATGTTGGCCATCAGTTGGTACTACGATGAGGTTATCACTACCAATACCACAGGCATGAATAGCTTTGATGATAGAGCTATGACCTTCGATTGAGGTATAGCAACGCAGTGCCTTTGACAGACCAAAAAGGCCTTTTTGTTTATATTCCAGCCCCACTTTTTTATACATAGCCAGCTGCATGGCAAGGTGTGTTGATGCTGAAGTACCGGAAGTTAGCACGCCCGCAGCCTGATTCTCGAAACCGAATATCTGCCTGCACCATTGCATCACCAGTCTTTCGACATAGATAGCAGCGTGTTCGCGCCCACCGCAGTTGGCATTCATGGCTGCTGCAGCAAATTCTGCCATTAAAGCAGGAACTGACCCACTACCCTGTACCCAACCAAAAAAACGGGGGTGGGTATTACCCGATCTATAGGGACGGATATGTTGCCGATAGCGATCAACAACCTGGGCAATGTCTAAACCCTCAACAGGAAGCGTGTCATGCTGTAGAAAATCCTGGGAATCTGTACTCAGTGGCTGCCAGACGGATGAATGCAGGCTTTCGCCCAAGGCTTTATATTCATCTTCTACAAACCGTGAAAGGAAGTCGCTAAATTCATCCCAGTCAGCGGGATCGAGACCATCGTCAAAATTCATACACTAGTAACTTGCGGGTTAAAAAAAGACCAGCAATTATATCAGCACCTTTTAGTGACTATTCAGATTTGTATCGCCAGCTCAGAAAAGCAATTAATACCACAAAACTGAATAAAAAGTAGAACAGCATGAGGTTATTAACATAACGAGTTGATACCTTAAGATCAGTTATTGGATAGATAATCTCAACCACACCAGCAACCTGGCCGGGCTTCGAATTTTCATGACACTGCTGACATGAATCACGAAATTTTGCAGGGTAGAGGAAACGTACACGTTCATCTCTGGAAAACATCTTCTCCTGGCCTGTTTTAAATACATCAAAGATTGCCAGATCATTCTGGCGTCTCAACATATCTACCTGTATTTCACCAAATTTTTCTGCGACTACAGGTCCCCTAATCACTGATATCAACATGCCCGGGCCAGTATCCTTCATTCTCCTGGCCGCATTTTCAATACCATCTACACCCTGACCTGCCAACATAGCGGTATACATAGATTCAAAGACCATTTGAGAGATATGATGAATTTCATCCCTGGAGATATCCTCGTAGGCATGATTTTTCATTAAGGTTGAAAACAGAAAATACAGGGCGAGAGACAAAACGGCGTATACAATCCCCACCTTGATCAGTAAATGCTGGAATTTTCGAGTTTTATTAATGCCCTGACTCATATTATTCTTTTCATTTTTGTCGTTATCCATAGCTAATTCCTTTTACCTTTTTATATAAATTTACCGAGTATGTAAATAAATTATAGTGATGTTTTACCCTTTAATGCTCTGGATCAACTTTAATAAAATACTATTTACGAGTGACTTATTACTGGCATCATTATGTAGTGTCTGGATTTATCTATACCCAGATGCACGTAGACGGTGTTAAGCCTGATTGAGTTGAGGGATAAAAAGGGGATCAATTAAGCGCGGCGGAGCAGTTGAAGAAATTGTCAAAGCAATCCTGTGCAACTCTTCTCTGAGGGACTTATTCTACTAAAAGATTTTTAGATATATCTGTAGACGGAAAAGTTTATAAACTGCCGGCAAAGGTTAACGCCTGTGCTCTTTGAGTGGTAACCTGCATGTCCGGTAAGCTGTCTAGCATATTCTTACCATAAGACTTTGTGCTCAGACGATTATCGGCAATCATCACCATGCCTCGGTCATTAACATCACGTATCAGTCGCCCTACCCCCTGACGTAACGCGATAATGGCTTCGGGTATCTGAACATCATTGAAAGCATTGCCGCCATGCTCTGAAACCTTCTGCAATCGTCGCTTATAAACTGGGTCTCCAGGTGATTTGAAGGGAAGTTTATCGATAATCACAAGCTTAAGGCGATCACCCTTAACGTCCACACCTTCCCAGAAACTACTGGTACCCAGCAGAATAGCATTGGGTGCTTTCAGGTAAGCCTGCAGTAATTCGCTACGCTGCATTTCACCCTGAATGAACAAGGGATATCGCATCCTTTTGCGCAGCATATTGGCAGTCAGGGTTAACATACGATAGCTGGTGAATAGAATAAAGGTATTGCCTTCTGTAGCATTAATCAATGCGCAACAATCTTCGATAAATACATCCAGATAATTATCATCAGATGGAGACGGCATATTTTCAGGCAGGTACAACATGGCCTGTTTTTGATAATCGAAGGGGCTATCGAAACTGGCGCATTGTATATCCGCTATCCCCAGTCGTTTTCTGAAATAGTCAAAAGAATGATTCGAACTCAAGGTGGCAGAGGTGAAAAACACCGACTTAATGGCACTGCTAAATAGTTGCTGGCTAAATTCGTCGGCTATCTCAATGGGTGAGATCATCAGGCGAAAGCTGTGTTCATTCCATTCATACCAGCTAACACTATTATTATTTTCCAGTTCAAAATCAGCCAGAGATTGGCGATAGGTCTCCAGTCTTGCATAGCATGCTGCCAGCTCCTTACCTCGGGGTTTCAGGGCTTCGAGATTTTTTGATAGCTGTAGCATCTCTTCCTGTATCGTTTCTACGGCTTTGCGGATCTCCGGGGCATTCTTGATATGGCGCCATTCACCGCGTGAGGTAAACTTTCCCAGCAACAGGCGAAAGTCTGCCATCAGCGTTTTATTCTTATCGCATAAGGGCTGGATGTCTGCGCTATCACGTGCTTCCTTGATCTGTGCTTCTGTAATTTCTCGCATCAACATATCGAACTGCCGCATCGTGATACTACGGCCAAAAAAATGACTCGCAATATCTGGCAGTTGATGAGCTTCATCAAAAATCAATACATCAACATCAGGCAGCAATTCTCCAAATCCCTCTTCGCGTAGTGCCTGATCGGAAAAAAACAGGTGATGATTAATCACCACCACATCGGCATCCATCGCCTTGCGGCGCGCTTTGGTAACAAAGCATTGGGAGAATTCGGGGCAGTCGCTACCCAGGCAATTATCGGCATTGGAAGTGGCGTAAAACCACAGGCTGTCGTTTTCGGGGATATCGGCGAATTCTGCAATATCTCCAGTGAGCGAGGTTTGTGACCAATCGGCCAAAGCATCGAATACCCCGGCTAACTGTCGAGTTTGAAAACGGCGTTGCTGACGGTATTTATTGATACGATGCGGGCAGCAATAGTTACTACGGCCCTTTAAAAGCGCAAGCTGTTTGCCTGACACAATAGTTTTATTGATTAACGGAATATCCTTTTTAAACAGCTGATCCTGCAGGTTTTTTGTACCGGTTGAGATCAGAATCTTGTGTGCCGACAAAAATGCCGGTACCAGATAGGCAAAGGACTTGCCGATACCTGTACTGGCTTCAATTACCTGACTTTCACCAGCCCTGATGCAACGCATGATCAGGTTAGCCATATTTAATTGGCTATCACGTGTCTGATACCCATCAATGTATTGTTGCAATATGCCCTGTTCACCCAGCACATCTTCAACTTCAAGCTCTGAAGCCAGTTTTACCATGGGTTGTTGTTACTCACAGAAGAATTCAAGGAGAACACTGCTCTAGCAGTATTTTATTGGCCCGCTGTAGATCAGGATCGAACTGGCTGTAGGCTATGGCACGTTGAATCATATTCCGGCAGTGCGGAAAATCCTGTTTATGCCAGTAGTTCTGAGCCAGGTAATGCCAGTTCAGCGCATTGCGCGGCTCAATCTTTACCGCTCTTTGCAGGTACTCGATAGCTGAGTCATACTGTTGCTGATTCATCAACTTGAGTGCCTGCAATTGCAGACGGTTTAAGGTTTTTTGCTGTACCTTGCTACTATCGGGTTGATGGTATTGATCAGTTTCAACCACTGACTTGGGCGTCGTACATCCAGCTAAAAATGCCAGAGCAAACAGTAATATTAGAAATGATCTTGTAGCCAACGTATTCCCCGGTCTATAAAGTCTTGTTTACATTCACTGCTGAAATCAGGCTGCTTTCCTTTCTCAAATGGCAATAGTGCCGAAGACTCACAACCCTTTTGCGTTTTACCGCCTTTGATTTTATCGACATAGATCCACTCTAGTTCGGGATCAGGCGATAATTTAAGTGAACTATCATCTACCCTGTTCATAATATCGGCCCAAACTCGCAAGGCCCCGGATGAACCGGTTAATCCTGTCGGATGATTTTCATCATTGCCCAGCCATACTACCGTTAAATAACGATTAGAAAAACCGGCAAACCAGGAATCTCTCAAATCGTTTGTGGTTCCTGTTTTTCCAGCAAAGGTTTTTTCTTCAAAACGGCTTTTCAGATAACGCGCTGTTCCTTCTTCGGTTACACCGATCATCGCTCTTTGCAACTGTATCATCGCACGTCGATCAAATACCTCCTGCGAAGAAAGCGGTATACGTGTCAACAACTGAAAATGGTCATCAGTCACCTCGCGTATAGTAGTAAGCGGTGAAAAATAGCCCGAGTTAGCCATCACCTGATACATCTGGGCCACTTCATAAGGCGTCAACTGCAAGGCGCCCAACAGCATAGAAGGATAGATCACCCTTTGTTTCTGTAAATGTATCTTATCCAGATCTTCGGTCAGCGTCTGCAGGGCACCGCTTTCCACGCCAAGATTGACGAATGGCAGATTATAGGAATGGATGAAAGCATTATACAAAGTCATCTTTCCATGCAGTTTTTTATCGTAATTTAGCGGTGCCCATACCTTGCCATCCGACTGTTTTATGCGTATCGGTCGGTCTTCAACCTCTGTTGCCAGAGAACTTCCAGATTTCAATAGCCCATAAAGCAACAGGGGTTTAATCAGAGAGCCCACAGGTCGTTGAGCCATGACGGCACGGTTGTAACCGGGATAATCGGTATCTCGATCACCCACCAGAGCCACAAGGTCTCCGCTTAAATAATCAGCCATGATAACGGCTGACTGGATCTCTTTATCTTTGAAACGATTCAGCCCCTGTTGTAGGCCCTTTTCTAGTTGTTGCTGTCGTAATGGATCGAAAGCAGTAAAGATATTAAGGCCTTTATTGGATAAATCCTGCGCTGAGTAATTACTGTAGAGCTGTTTTTTTACCAGATCCAGGTAGGCTGGAAATCGATTCACCGTAGGCAATCGTTTGACCACCGCAAGCGGTTTATTGGAAAGGTGTTTGTATGCCGTTTGCGTAATCTGTCCATCTGTCAGCAATACCTTCAGCACCTGATTACGCCGTTTAAGCGCATTTTTAGGGTTGGTTATTGGATTATATAAAGATGGCCCTTTTACCATACCGACCAATAAGGCAAGACGATCAGTGCTAAGGCCTGTTAAAGGCTGTTTAAATAGCAGTTTACTGGCCAGTTCAAAGCCATGCACCGATGTATTCTTCTGCTGCAAAAGAAATACTTCATTGATATAAGCCGCTAATATGGTTTTTTTATCAAATTGAAGCTCGAGCATCAAGGCTAACAGAGCTTCATTGATTTTACGGATTAAAGATCGCTCTGGTGTCAGAAATAGATTCTTGGCCAGCTGCTGAGTCAATGTACTTCCGCCCTGTACGGTTTTTCCAGCCCTGATATTCGCCATCAAGGCACGCATGATAGAAAGTGGGTTGACCCCAAAATGGCTGAAAAACCTGCGATCCTCAACCGCCAGTAGTATATCCACTAACTCATCGGGTATCTGATCCGCATCGACCACCAGTCGGTCTTCCCCATTGCTGGGTATATAGCTACCGATTAAAGCCGGGGTCAGTTGGTAAAAATCAAGCTGCTGGGCAGTATCCAGGTTTTTAACTTCAGTCACTTGCTCGCCATTGAATCGGATACGCATATGATTCTGCGGCTGCGGCTCAGCCTTGCCGGGCAACTGGAAGGGTTTGGCAAAAAACTCAATGATAGAACCAGATCTGGAAAACTGGCCTACAGCTGAAACCTGCTTGACCGGTTTGTAATCAGCCAGCCTCAATTCGGACATCAGCTGTTCAGGGCTAAGCTTCAAACCCGAATAAAGCTCCAGAGGGCGCGCATACACGCGTGAGGGTCTAGCCCAGGTATCGCCATCGAATCGTTGTTGAATAAACCGGTTCAGGTACCAGCTATAAGCGACCAGCATAACAATAAAGATCAGCAACAATCCCAGCAGGATTTTTTTCCAGCTAAAAGATGAAGTGTTTTTTTGCTTTGTACGCTTGCCAGGTGATTTCTTTTTACGGGCTTTTGTCATTGAAAACTTATGTTAGACTCTGCGGGTTTTTAAGGCTGGATTAGTTAAGGTGTGGGTTTTTCGAATTATAACTTTTTTAATGCTGTTTTACACATTCAATGTTTCTGCTGATATAAGCATTCGCTACGATATTGTTAAACCCGGTAAACATCTGCCTTACCACTCGATATTGATAAAACGTGATCTTGTACGTATTAATCAGGATATCGACCAGGCGAATGCCATTCTGCTCAACCTGCGTACTGGAGATATAGCACAACTGCATAACCCCACATCACGCTACTTTGAGATAAATGCTCACACCATCGGTCAATACATCGGTTTTTATAAACAAAATAAAACCCTGCTGCAGGGGTTAATAGACCAGGGGATGGCTCAGCTCGGGCCACAGCAACGCGATCAAGTTCAGCAATTTCTGGATCAATACAAAAAACCTGCCTCTGCGTATCAGTTTGATATCAGGGTAAGCAAACACCAACAACAGGTGTTAGGTGTGGATTGCACGGTCATTGCTGTATTCGAGCAGAATAAGCTGCAAAGTGAAGTCTGTATGTCAGCTTACCAGCAGCTGGGTTTGCATGCGGATAATATCAACAGCCTGGAATTGCTGAGGAAATTTATTCAGCAATTTAAGCAATCTGCACCAACACAACATCAGCAGTTATTCGAATTGATAGCACTTCCGGGCAATCGAATTAATGGCATACCGATGCAGATTGTGAACTATCGAGCGGATGGAAAAGTAGCCAGGGTCATCCAGGCGGCTGCCATCTCGTTACGGACTATTCCTGAACAGGCCTATCGTAT
This sequence comes from Gammaproteobacteria bacterium, assembly GCA_050295575.1. Classification (GTDB taxonomy): domain Bacteria; phylum Pseudomonadota; class Gammaproteobacteria; genus JACNJF01. The sequence goes on from JBNKPX010000001.1 coordinate 37,046, forward strand.
CCCACCCGGTTTCCAGCCCAATAACTTCCCGCTGTTGTAGATTCGCTGTTGATCTGTATCGACAGCGATTAAAAACCACCTTAGTTGCTGGAACGGGCCTGCTTTACTGCTTCTGCCAGAGTATATAACAGCTTTTCGCTGTCATCCCAGCCCAGGCATGCATCGGTGATACTTTGACCATAGGTCAATTCCTGCCCGTCAGTATTCTGTCTACCTTCTACCAGATGAGACTCAATCATCACACCGAAAATAGATTTCTGTCCGGTTTTTAATTGATGTGCGACATCCTCACCCACTTCAACCTGTTTGTGGAATTTCTTGGAACTATTGGCATGGCTGAAATCGATCATAACCCGTTCTGGCAGACCACACTCCTGTAATTGGCGAGCGGCTTCATTGACGCTTTCACGATCATAATTCGGACGACTACCACCACGTAAAATCACGTGGGTATACTCATTTCCAGAGGTAGTAAAGATAGCAGAGTGCCCCTGTTTGGTTACTGAGAGAAAGCTATGTGGCTTCGAAGCTGAACGGATAGCATCAATAGCAATCTGCAAACGTCCATCGGTGCCATTCTTAAAACCCACTGGACAGGACAGGCCTGATGACAGCTCTCTATGCCCCTGGCTTTCTGTGGTGCGAGCACCAATGGCTCCCCATGAAACCAGGTCCGCAATATATTGCGGACTAATCAAATCCAGATACTCGGTACCGGCAGGAATGCCCATGTCTGATATTTTCAATAACAACTCACGAGCCATTCTGACACCCTTATTGATATGAAAACTCTCATCCAGATCGGGATCATTGATCAGTCCCTTCCAACCAACCGTGGTGCGGGGTTTTTCGAAGTACACCCGCATAACAATGAGTAATTCATTGGACAGCTCATCCATCACCTTTTTCAGGCGACCGGCATATTCCAGTGCAGCTTCAGGATCATGGATTGAACAGGGGCCTATCACCACCACCAGACGGTCATCTTCACCATCAAGCACACGATAGATATCCTTCCTGGCCTGAAAAACGGTCTCATTGCCCTTTTCAGTAATAGGGAGTTCTTTGTGAACCTGTTCCGGAGAAGCCAGTTCCTTGATCGCGGTAATTCTTAAATCGTCAGTTTGATGCATGATATTTAAAGTCAAATGCCCACAGGGCGTTAAAAAAGCGCTCTATTCTTCCTGATCAAATCAGGAATTACCAGAATTATATTGCTGCAATATGTGCAGGCTTTCCTCAGTACTTAAACGCGGCCCAAATTGAGTAACGATTTTTGAGGAAGCCAGCGAAGCCAGCTGTCCAGATTCCACATAACCATAGCCATGCGTTAAACCGTAGAGAAAGGCTCCAGCAAACATATCTCCGGCACCCAGGGTATCAACGGCCGTCACAGGATTGGGAGCGATCTGATGCAGCTCTTCTCCATCGAAAACCAGTGCCCCTTTGGCACCCATGGTTACGGCAAAGGTTTTGGCATAGGCTTTCAGGCGTTCTACCATTTGTTCAGGATATTCAGTCTCGGTTAATTCCTGAGCTTCTTCCTCATTGGCAAACAGCAGGTCTACACCGTCACCGATCATCTCCAGCATACCATCACGAAAAAATCTCATCATATTCGGATCAGACAGGGTTAAAGCGGTTTTAACACCATGTTGCATAGCATATTTTTTGGCCTGCAATACGGCATCACGAGAACTTTGATCGGTGACAAGATAGCCCTCAAGGTAGATATAGTCTGAGTCAGCTATTGCCTGTTCAGAGACAAAGCTATCATTAAGGTCAGCACTCGACCCGAGAAAGGTATTCATCGTGCGGTCTGCATCTGGTGTTACGAAAACCATACATTTTCCCGTCACTCCACCATCCACCATATGAAGATCAGCATTGGTATGCAGGCCAGATTTTTTCAGGTCCTGGATAAAAAATTGCCCAGCCATATCGTTGGCTACACAGCAGGAAAAATAGCTTTGCCCACCCATCTGAGCTATAGCAATCAGGGTATTGGCGGCAGATCCACCGCAGGCCATTTTTTCATGTTGCCCCCCCAGATAATTGAACAGATGATTGTGTAGATTTTCATCAATCAGTGTCATAACCCCCTTCTCTATACCCATAGAAACGAGTTCAGAGGGTTCTTTGTGATACTCAACATCTACCAGTGCATTACCTAATGCATAAACATCATAACTCTTCATTACTTAGCCTTATATTATTTAATTACAATTACTTACAGGTAGTTTAGAAAATTTTATTTAATCTAAAACCTTAATTATTTGATTTAAGGTGAAAATCAAAAATAATTTTATACATGGGTCAATTTTTTGTATACAAACACTTCATTTACGTTTTTAATGCTTATCCGCTTAATAAAATGGGGGGATCAACTATGACCTATCGTATTGAAACCACTGATCCAGTGACAGGAACATCCATAAAACAACTGATGGATATGCCATACGTTGTTGAGAGTAGCGAAAAGGATGACCTGGTCATTTACTTCGAGTCAGAGCAAACCAGAGAGATATATCTGCAAGACCCAAATAATCACGAACTAGAGCATTATAACTCACACCCCGGAACACCAAGAATAGTTTCCTGAAAAAAAAGCCACTGAAAAGTGGCTTTTTTTATTCCGTTAAAAAATTCAAATAGCATCAGATCGAATCACCAGCATTTTCTCAACCTGCATGTCTCTGAAAGTATGAGGGATTCCTCCAACCCCCAGGCCTGATTGTTTCAACCCTGCAAAAGGCATCCAGTCAACCCGAAACGCAGTGTGATCATTAACCATGACTGCTGAGGCATTCAGATTTTTGTAACAATACAAAGCGTTATCCAGATTAGTTGTGGCTACTGCAGCCTGAAATGAAAAAGGAACATCATTCGCCATCTGTACCGCCTGCTCCAGCTCATCGTAAGCATAGATGCAGATTACCGGCCCGAAAATTTCCATACGACTGACCTTACTATTCATATCAGGTTCGAGTAAAACTGTGCAATCGTAACAATTATTATGGATGCGTTTACCACCCGTAACCAATGTTGCCCCTTCTTCGACAGCCTCATCAACCCATTGAGTAATACGTTGCGCTTCCAGTGGTCGAATCAAAGGTCCGATCTCAGTATTTTCATCATTAGGATCGCCACACTTCAAGGCATTAGCCATCTCGGCCAGTTTTGCAGTGACTTCATCTACAACTGATCGCTGTGCAAATACACGCTGTACTGATACACATACCTGTCCAGCATGGTAAAAGCCACCTTTAGCCAGCAGCGGCAGGGTTTCATCAAGATTGGCATCTTCGCAGATGATAACCGGCGCTGCCCCACCATGTTCCAGTGCACATCGGGTACCGGGTGCCAGCTTTGATCGTAACATCCAGCCTACCCTGGCACTGCCAATAAAGCTAAAAAAGCCAACCCGTGAATCGCTGACCAATTGTTCAGAAATCTCGACACTTTCAGTCATAAGGGCCATAGCATACTCATCCGGTAAGCCGGCCTCACGCAAAATACCCAATAATCTAAAACAGGATAAAGGTGTATCCTCGGCAGGTTTTACGATTACAGGACAGCCAGCAGCCACTGCTGGAATGACTTGATGAACGATCAAATTCAGGGGATGGTTAAATGCGCTAATAGCGACGACGACGCCAACTGGCTCGAAACTGGTCATAGCCATACGATGGGCAGAAGCCGCATTGATATTCATCGGAATCTCACGTCCAGCATTGTTGCGTAGACATTCGATAGTGTTATGCACACCATCTATGGCACGTGCAACCTCCACCCTGGAGTCACGCAATGGCTTACCACCTTCACGCGCGGCTTCATTCGCCAGATCATCGGCCATAATTTCCATAATCGCCGCAGTACGTTTAAGAATATCCAGCCGTTTTGCAACCGGCAACCAGCGCGCACGGTCTCTAAAAATTGAATACGCAAGCTCCAGTGCATGTTGAATAGCATCAGAATTAAGCTGAGGCACTGAACCAATTATCTTGCCACTCCAGGGAGAAGTTACTGATAGGCGAGCAGTTTCATGGGTACCCGGAACCATATTGGTAAAATCGTTATTCATCTCTATACCTCTTTATACCTTGTAACTATCGCTTAAATGGGACACACCAGCTTGCCGAGTTTTTCTGTAAGCTTCATATTTTCAGAATAATCCACCGGACAGTCGATGACTACCACGGTGTTATCCTGCCTGGCCTGTTTTATTGTCGGAATTAAGTCTGCAGCCTGCTCTATACGATAACCTTTTGCACCGAAACTTTCTGCGTATTTGACGAAATCCGGATTTTTAAAGTTGATATTGGTCTCTCGCCCAAAACGACGTAACTGATGCCATTTAATCAGCCCATATTCACTGTCATTCCAGATCAGGATAATGACCGCTATATTATAGCGTAGGGCGGTCTCTATCTCCTGCGAGTTCATCATAAAGCCTGCATCTCCGGTGACGGTTAAAGCCGTAACCTCAGGATGAGTTAGCTTAGCAGCTATCGCCCCAGGCACACCTATCCCCATAGAAGCAAAACCATTTGAAATGATGCAGGTATTGGGGCGCTCGGCCTGATACATCCTGGCCATCCACATCTTGTGTGCACCCACATCGGAGATAACAATATCTTCATCATCCAGTGCCTGACGTAAATCCCAGATGATGCGCTGTGGTTTTAGCGGAAAAGAGTCGTCATTAGCATGCGCAGATAGCTCATCGACAATTGTCTCACGTAGATTACCATGAGAATTATCATTAACACGTCTGGTTTCGCTAGCGATGCCTTTTAACGCAGCCCCAATATCTCCAATTACACCACATTCAACTATGTAATGCTCATCAACTTCAGCAGGATTCATATCCACATGAATAATCTTCTTGTCCTTATTGCCGTGCCACAGATGTGGATGATATTCCACCATGTCGTAACCGATACAGATAATGACATCGGCCCGGTCAAAGCCACAGGCTATATAATCCCGCGCCTGCAAACCAACGGTACCCAGAGAAAGGTGGTGGCTAAACGGGATTGCCCCCTTGGCCATGAAGGTTGTCGCAACCGGTAGATTGAGCTTTTCTGCAAACTCAATCAATTGATCACTCGCTTTGGCACGAATGACACCATTACCTGCCATCACTATTGGAAAACGAGCGTTATTAATGACCTCTGCTGCCTGCAGTATCTTTTCCCGCGGAGGAACCGGACATAATGCGGATTGAACCTTAAGCGGCCGCTTATCTACAGTCAGTTCCATATGTGCGATATTCTCTGGCAGATCGATAAAGCTACCGCCCGGCTTTTCTGCTTCCGCCGATTTAAAGGCTTTACGTACGATCTCCGGGATAATCTCGGGCTCCCTGATTTGCACACTGTATTTGGATATTGGGGCAAACAGGTTAACCAGATCCAGAATCTGATGACTTTCCTTATGCATGCGAGTAGTAGCACCCTGACCAGCTATGCCAATAATGGGGGCTCTATCCATATTGGCATCAGCAAAACCTGTGACAAGATTGGTTGCACCAGGGCCAAGTGTCGCCAGACAAGCACCCGCCTTTCCTGTTAAGCGCCCATAGACATCAGCCATGAATGCTGCACCCTGTTCGTGTCGAGTGGTGATAAATTGAATTTTGCTATCGATGAGTGAATCCATCACATCCAGATTCTCTTCACCTGGGATGCCGAAAATGTAATCAACACCTTCATTTTCCAGGCATTTAACAAATAAATCACTCGCTTTCATGGTACTGCTCTCCTTAATTTTTGTTATATATAAACCCTTAATAGATGTTCATCTTCACTTAAAAGTTTCAAGTGAAGATGAGTTGATATATAGAAGAATTATTTAGTAAATACAATGATAGTCAATTAATCAATTAACTATTTAAATCGATCACATTGCAAAAATTAAATATACATTGACGTCTCACTTGTTAGACTAGCAGCCATGTGTAATCCAAGAGCACATAAATTCTCATTAACTTTTCAAACAATCTACGGAGGCATTATGTCCTTAAAAGGATCAAAAACAGAGCAAAACCTGAAAGACGCTTTTGCTGGTGAATCTCAAGCTAATCGTCGTTACCTGTATTTCGCAGCAAAAGCGGATGTTGAAGGTTATAACGATGTATCGGCTGTTTTTCGTTCAACTGCTGAAGGTGAAACAGGGCATGCACATGGTCACCTGGAGTATCTGGAAGAAGTTGGTGATCCGGCAACTGGTATGCCAATTGGCAGCACTTCAGATAACCTGAAAGCTTCTATCGCTGGTGAAACCCACGAATATACCGATATGTATCCTGGTATGGCTAAATCAGCTCGTGAAGAAGGCTTTGACGAAATCGCTGACTGGTTTGAAACTCTGGCAAAAGCCGAGCGTTCACATGCCAACCGCTTCCAGAAAGCACTGGATAACCTCGAAGGTTAATCCAGCTTGATGTACCGGTCAGACCCGGAGTCTTGCTGACTTCTGGTTTGACCATTCATTCTCTATTCACCTACTACATAGAAATCATTGATATGGCAACACGTGAAGGCAGTTTACAAGCTCCAACCCGACATCCATTAGGTCAGAACGACCCTGATTTTTATAATGAAGAAAAGCTATTCGATGAACTCGAACGGGTATTTGATATCTGTCATGGCTGCCGACGTTGTGTCAGTCTATGTCAGTCATTCCCTACCCTGTTCGATCTGGTGGATGAATCAGAAACCATGGAAGTCGATGGCGTCGATAAAAAGGATTACTGGAAGGTTGTCGATCACTGCTATCTATGTGATCTGTGTTACCTGACTAAATGTCCCTACGTGCCACCGCATGAATGGAACCTGGATTTCCCGCATGTCATGTTGCGTGCTAAGGCCTATGGTTACAAAAACGGCAGAACCAAAATACGCGATAAAATAATGACCTCGACCGATACCATCGGTAAGCTGGCCAGTATCCCTATTGTGGTCAATGTGGTGAATGCAGCGAATAAGAACCCGCACAGCCGCGGATTACTCGAAGATCTACTGGATGTCCACAGTAAACCGAGATTACCGGCCTATACCAGTAACACACTATCTAAAAGAACAGCTTCGCACAAACCTGATCTATCTCAGGTTAAAGCGACCGAAACCACCACCGGCAAGGCTGCCATCTTTGGCACCTGTTACGGTGAATACAACGAACCCCATCTGGGTGAAGATTTAATCAAGGTATTCGAACACAATGGTATTGCCATTCAGGTGATAAAGAATACCCAGTGCTGCGGCATGCCCAAGCTTGAACTGGGCGACCTCGACACGGTTGAAAGCCTGATGAAGCATAACATCCCCATCATGGCAAAACTGGTCGATGATGGCTGGGATATCATTGCCCCGGTCCCGTCCTGTACACTGCAATTCAAACAGGAATTACCGCTGATGTTCCCTGAAAATGAACAGGTCATCAAGGTTCAACAAGCCATGTTTGACCCCTTTGAATACCTGATGCTCAGGCATAAGGAAGGACTTTTAAGTACCGATTTCAAACAGTCTCCCGGCAAAGTCAGCTACCACGTTGCCTGTCATCAACGCGTACAGCGCATAGGTAATAAGACGCGCGATTTACTCAAGCTGATTGAAGGCACCGAGATTGACACGATTGAGCGCTGCTCGGGTCATGATGGTACCTACACCTTCAAGAAAGAGTCGCATGATTCAGCCATGAAAATATGCAAACCTGTGGTTAATCGCGTTAAAAAAGAACAACCTGATGTCTACACCAGTGATTGCCCAATGGCTGGACATCATATCTCGATGGGTCTGGATGACGGCACGGATTCGGTACACCCGATCACTCTGCTGCGACAGGCTTACGACTTATAAACATTGAGGATTTAAACATGAATGATACTCACCAATTATCCAGAAAAGACCTGTGGTCACTGGAAGAATATGCAGAAAAGCGTAGTGACTATCGCCAGCAGGTGATGGCACATAAAAAGAATCGTAAGGTAGCGTTAGGCCCCAATGCAACGCTGTATTTTGAAGACAGACTGACTATTCGTTATCAAATTCAGGAAATGCTGCGCATCGAAAAGGTATTCGAAGCCGAGGGCATTGAAGATGAATTACAGGCATACAACCCTCTGATTCCTGATGGTAAAAACTGGAAAGCCACCTTCATGATTGAATATGGGGATCCGGAAGTTCGTGCCGCTCAGCTAGAAAAAATGGTTGGCATTGAAGAGCTGGTCTGGGTTCAGGTAAACGACATGGACAAGGTCTGGTGTATCTCGAATGAAGATCTGGAACGTACAACGGCAACAAAAACCTCTTCGGTTCATTTCATGCGCTTTGAATTAAGCGATGAAATGATTACTGCCCTAAAAAATGGCGGCGAATTGAAGATGGGCGTGGAACACAGCGTCTATACCCATCAACTGACTATTGATGGCGACAGCAAAACCTCCCTGATCAACGACCTCGATTAACATGAAGGTCTGGGTAGATGCAGATGCCTGCCCGGTAGTCATCAAGGAAATATTGTTTAAGGCTGCACACCGAACCGGGGTGCAGCTTACTCTGGTTGCAAACCAATCTATCAATGTTCCTGCTCTCAGCAATATTAAAATGCTCAGAGTCTCCTCGGGATTTGATGTAGCCGATAATGAAATTGTCAAACGTGTAGAACCTGGTGACCTGGTCATTACCAGTGATATCCCGCTGGCAGATGAGGTATTACAGGCCAAAGCAGTGGCCCTCAGTCCTCGCGGTGAATTATTCACTAAGGAAAATATCAAGAGCCGCCTGAATATGCGCGACTTTCTGGAATCCATGCGTGCAAGCGGAGTACAAACTGGCGGGCCAGCATCATTCAGTCAGAGTGATCGACAGACCTTTGCCAATGCTCTGGACAGGTACCTGACTCAGAATCTGAACGACTCCTAACGCCACTTTATGTCCAAGCTGGCACTATAGAGTTCATGTTCTATAATATGTTTATCATCTAAATTATTGATAAACCAGACATTTATATAACGTGAATAAACTTTGGTATTTCCCATTCTTATTGCTAAGCAGCTTTTTCTTCTTCAAGCCGGTGACAGCTGATCTAAAGGTCACAACATCGGCCGATGAAGAAAGCAATCGTGTGGCATCGTTTATAGTCACCCCAAATCACAGAACAATACTTCAAGGCATCAGACGGAATGCCTCACCGACTGAAATTCCAGCGCAAATACCCTTCACCGTTCAGTTAACGGATGAAATCGATAAGAACGACAATCTAAGGTGGGAAATACGCATTATGGATAAGGCAATAGGTCGTATCAAAGTCATTTCAAGCTTCAAAGGCTCTTACATTAAGATTAAACCGGGACGCCTGTGGCGTTCAGATGAGCTGGATTCTTCAGTCAAACAGCGAACCACTTTAGTATTTAAACCCAGAATTCAACTTCATCAGCCTCCGCTATATAAAAAAGGCAGATCATCATATGACACACGACAAAAATACGGTGGCGGCACCACTAAATATAACGATTACATATACAATCCCAGGCTAAGCTACACGGTAAGCGTAAATATTTTACATGCCGGTAGTATCACCAAAACCTACTCTACAACCATCCAGCAGGATGACCAGGACTTACTTCGCCAGGAGTACATCAATCACTATGGACGCTCAAGGTATGGAGCCGGCGATAACGGAAATATCCCCATCCCCAAACGCGATGAATTAATCAAAGCCCCCAAGCAACAGACTTATCTCTCTGGAAGTACATATTCACAGAGTATCTATAGCGTGATGGTTGAAGATGGTGTCATCCAGTTGGCACAAAAGATTGCGCATGCTTTTGAGCAAAAAAGCGAACAGCTAAGGCAACATAAGAGCGACTTTGTAGATCTACGTGGAAACACGCTGCCCATCACAGAAAAGAAGCCCTGGCTTAGCAGCGGCTGGCGTAATCCAGAACGTAATGAATGGTACAGTAATGCTATCAACAGCATCCACCAGCGTGGCGCGGCTCTTGATCTCATACCCAATGAACAACCGGGAACGAGGCAGAGTGCCGCTACTTACTGGCTGTTGTGGCAAACGTTGAATGACAAACAATTCAACCTTGAAGGTTTCTGGCAACTCGAAACTCTGAGTCGACCTTTGAAAACACGAGAATACAAGCAGGACATAAAACCCGAAAATGGTATACCTGATGCTTTCGATATTGCTGATCACCTGCATATTCAGCTAGAAGTGTTTGATGAGTAACAAACTCCTTTCTGTATTTTTAATTTGCTGGGTGTGGCCGATATCACTCTATGCTCAGGGATTTTTCGCAGAAAGCTTTGAATATGAAGGCAAAACCCTGCCTGAGTATGTGGACCAAATCACTGCTGAATATCTAAAGGATTCATCACAACCTGTGCAGAAACGGCTACAGCAATACCAGAGTTATAGCGAATTACTTCAGCAGCCACATGATAGCAATCAACAAGCCACCTGGTATTTTATTCAGGGATTGAACAATCTGAATATCATCAGCATTCTGCAACAGATCCAGAGTGAGTCAAATATTGATCATCAATCAGAGATTGATAAGTACAATCGCCGCTTACAACAGGCCTTTAAAAACGCCATAGCTAGTGATAAAAATTCACATGAACTAAGCGCAAGCATGTACGCAACCATGCAACGTTCGCTTGAAGGCGATTTAAAAATTGAAGCGATTCAGAATGAGCTCAGACTAGGTGCCAGTGGTGGTAGTGAAGCCAGCTACTGGTTTAAACACTGGCATCTTATAGGTGCTTTAAAAGATGCTGGAAGGTTTGAGGAAGCTGAGCTTGCAGTAAAAAAAATGAATAACGAGCTTAAAGCAGTAGGCTTACAGGATTCAGCCTATGCTCAAATACCTCAACGTGTTGCGCAGGAAATATCACAGGCTCGCATTCTATACAAAACTCAAACTAGCGAAAGCGATAAAGAACCAGTCGTAAAACAACGTTCGGAGGTAGAAATGTTCTTAAGCCAATACTGGCACCTGGTTCTGATCGACAGCATGTTACTAGTGTTTATAATCATTACTGGCTTGATGAGGTTTTTCAAGAAGAACTAATCAGTCAGCCGTGTCGATTTGACGAATATTTCCTGAAGAAACACCATACACCCTTTAAAACCCCACAGAATTGGGTGATGAATGCACACCCAGGTTTCAATACGATCAGGTAAAGAGTAACTAAGGGCCTTGAAAAGTATTTAGAATTACTTCTTCCATTTCGCCCAGGGATCAGAATCACTCACATCTGCCCCGCACGAAGAACCTTTAGATCCACTGTCACCCTTGCGAGTATCATCAAATTCACGTTTTTTTGAATATCCACTATCTCGTTTGCCACTAATTTTCTTGCCCGACCCTGATCGGAATCCGGGGTTCTCACCCCGCTCTGCCGACCTTCTCTCGCGCTTTTCGCGCAATTGCTCAGCATCTTCCAGGCTCAGTATCGCAGGTTCACCCGGCTTATGGCCATCTGGCACTATTCGATCTCTGGGTGATAATTGAAACTGCTCGTCAGATGCTCTGGGTAAATTTTTGTATTCATAAAGATAAAAGTTTTCAACCTTTTCACGTGCCCAGTCGGTTTTCTTAAGGAACTTCAAACTAGATGCAATGGAAGGATTAGTCTTAAAACAGTTGATGTTTAAATAGGCAAAAAGAATATCAAAACCATAGTAGCCCACTACTTCAGTCAGCAGGCTTTTTAAACTTACACCATGTAAGGGGTTATTCCTGTAATTTATTTCATCATTCATAGACATGCCTGCCTGGGGCAAAAAATTGTATCATTTGTGTAATTTATCCTTTTTGAAATTATCCCAGGGAGATGGTTTTTCGACTGTTGCGATATATAAACTCTCAACCTTGTCTCTGGCCCATGGGGTCTTACGTAAAAATTTCAGTGATGACTTAATGGATGGGTCACTCTTAAAACAATTGATGTCGATTCTCTGAGCTAAGCCAACCCAGCCGAAACGATCTACCAATCTCGTTACAACCTTTTCAAGCGTAACACCATGCAATGGATTTTTAGGTTGATCTTTATTCATGTAAGCTACTGTGCCGTGATTATATAATGATTTCAATCGTTTACTAAGTGCCTGCTATCACTCCTTGGTATTTGCTTATTTACTGAAGCACTGATCAATAAGCAGTTACACTGGACTGCCGTAGCGTGCATATAGCCACTTCATCAGTAGTGGTGGAACTATCGTAGTGAGTGCGATCACAATAATCATTCCCGCATAAATCTCATTACTAAAGATACCGCTCACCCTGCCGAGTTCAGCAAAGATAATACCTACCTCTCCCCGCGGCACCATCGCCAGGCCAACCATTGATTTCATATGCATTGACTCACGAATGAAATAGGCGCCTGCAAATTTACCAAGGATGGAAAGCACAAAAAATAGTAGCGAGAAAACCCAGATATAACTTGAAGACCAGTCAATCTGATGTAGATTTAATGACACCCCGACCATAACAAAAAAAATCGGAATAAATAACTGGATGATCGGCTTCATCTGCGTATCGATACGATTTGAAAACTCAGCATCTGTACTCAATGCCACCCCGAAGGGAAGAAAAAAACGTCGCGATAGCGCCAGTCCGGCGGCAAAGCCACCAAGTAATTCAGGGGCTCCTACCGCATGCGCGAGCCAGGCAAAAAACAATACCAGAGAAACAATAGTAGTCGGGATTAATCCAGGCATATGATTAATCTTATCAAAGCGATGAATCAGTACCGAGATCAATTTTGCCGCTAACGGAGCTAGCACAAAAAAGGTAACAATGAATAGAACCACCTTACCGATATTCAATAAATTAATGCCACCACCAATGGAAAACTCATATAACAGGGCTAGCAATACAACACCCAGAATATCATCCAATACAGCCGCACCGAGAACAATCTGGCCTTCTGGAGAATGTTGTCGACCCAGATCAGCAAGTACGCGAACGGTAATTCCTATACTGGTTGCTGTTAATGTACCGCCGATAAACAGGCTCACCAGTACGGGTAGCTCAAACACACTACTGCTTAACCAGTACCCCAGAATAAACGGTACAAAAAAACCGCCAATTGCAACCACCAGAGACTTTTGCCCGCTATTTGCCAGACGCCGTATATCAGTTTCCAGACCTACCTCAAACAGAAGCAGTATGATACCGATCTCAGCCAGTAATTTGAGCACTTCATTAGGCTGAAGCCAACCCAACAGGCTAGGACCCAGGATAACACCGGCTAGCAGCTCACCGATAACTGAAGGGAGCTGCAAACGAACAGCAACCTCAGCCAATAAACGCGCCATTAACAGGATTGCGAGCAATTGTAGAAAGAAGCTGTGCGTTTCCACTGATGTCTACCTGGTCCTAGTAGGTTTCATGACATCAAGTATAGCTGTTGAAATCCGTTAACAAGCAACACATCCTCTATGCGATGCTTAACTGACACCAATATTCGCTTTCCGTTAATATCTCAACCGGCTTTAGTAAACAAAGGAATATCCCCTTTCAAAATTACTACCTCGGTGGAATTCAGGCTCATCGCCGCTACCAACGTGTAACTAGAACAAAAAAGTACAGCCTGTCGTGATAGCCGCTGTGGAGGTGTTGTTATTTAAGCTTCTCAGCTATGCACCAAGCAACGGTAAGTGCTTAATGCTTTTGTATTTCATAGCCAGTTCAATGCAATGGCGAATAACATTTGTAGGCAGATCTCGATTAACCTGTAGCACGATTGCACGATTGCCATAAAAATCCAGATCTTCTGAATACAACTCACGAAACGTATCGACGAGCTTAGTTTGACAATGAAAAAATAGAAAATATTGATTCGGAGATTGAGGTTTCCAGTCCATCCGTACTGGGCTACCGTTTTTAACCTGGTAACTCGGTTCTCCCCACTTTAAGGTTTCTTCTATTTCACCTAAATCTAGATCCTCTGCAATACTAAGCACAAATTCTCTTAACTGCAGAATAAGTGACTTAATATGCTCAGGATAGCTATCAAATTTATTTTTAACTTCTGCTTTCATACCTGAGCGTTTGATTAACGATGTCTGGCTTTGCAGCAGCAGGAACATTGTGCAGGCTGATGTCTAGCTGCGACAATAACGAATTAATATGTACTTTATTCATATAAAAAAACTGAGCATTAACACTGTTAGCCAGAAACCGAAGCCTATAAGAAGCACCCCCCATGCACCTAAGTAAGTTTTGCCTGAACGATGTATTAATTGAACGCCTGATTGCTTCTTTATTATTTTCCCAGTGTCTTCGTGTTTTATCAGGCGATCTGGTAACCATTTACCAAGAGTGATAATTGGAGTCAACAGGTAACCTGTACCGTATATAAAACCCCAAAAAAAGATTTCCATAAATAAAGTAATTAATAAAATGCCGATAAAGTCTTCCATGAGTTTCTCCTATTAGTTACACATATCGAAACTGTGAAAAATCCTTTTTAGGGAATTGATTCCATTCAAATGATTTTTGAATTTCATGTTAACCACTTTGTATCTATTATAGGTAGATTTCAACTGTTTCGGTATTAGTTATTTATATACCCTTGTGATAATACTATTAGGGCATAACTCACTATCTGTTCTGTGGTATCAGACATGCAGTATGACCACCATTATTATTCCCGCTGTATGATGCCTGGTCCTGTAGAAGTTAGTTTAAGTGGCTGTGGCTTGAGCAAGGTCGTTGGTCGTGGAAAACATTAGCCAGACTATTTACCCGACTGGTGATGTTGAATATCAATAAAGAGATTGTGCATCCGACGATTGATGACACTTTGACCTTACGTGCTTCAAAGATACACCGGCCAGTTAAATGCTTCATCAACATAAAATCTCAATCTAGACGATCATCCGCAACATGATAAACAGGATCTTCCAGACGGTTGACTTCAACCAATTCATCGGCTCTATCCAGTAGCTGTTTACATTCTTCACTGAGGTGTTTCAGATGATTTTTTTTCACGCCGCTGGTATCACTCTGCGAGGCTATCAACCGCTGCTATACCGGAATAATCGACTACCTTTGATGCAAAGAATAAGGTGCATTTAATACGTTTATCTTGCTACCGTTTTCATCGATAAAAGATTTCGCCTGCATCAGCTTGGCATGCTCCCAGGCAGATACTAATGCTGACACGACCGCACCAACAATAACGGCAATAGCAAGATCTCTGATTACTGTAACTATCGCAACAAATATAGAGGTAAAAAAATTGGCTATAGGCACTTAACCGATCATGCGGAATGTGCTCATTCAAATATACCTAATACCACGATAAACATAACACCCACTAATTTTTCAGACGCTGTTCCAAATTGGCAAGTTTTTCTCGTATCTTGTCGACCGAAAGTGGCTTAGATATAAAATCTTCCATCCCAGCTTCAGAGAAAAGCTTTTGGTCATCACTGCTTGCATTAGCTGTCATCGCGAATATTGGAATATTTGAGTATGGGGGGCCCAGTCGCTTGATTTCCCTGCAGGCGGTGATGCCATCCATATTCGGCATCTGTATATCCATCAGAACCAGATCGTAATTGCCATTTTGTAAGGCTTCAATGGCTTCAAGGCCGTCATTCACAACATCGACTCGATAACCGAGCTTTTGCAATATTGTACAAATCACCAGTTGATTGGGCAGTATATCTTCGGCGACCAATATTCTGATCGATTCTGCTGCCGGCTTAAGCTGCGCAGCCTGGGCGGTGGTGGTTGTCTCGTTATCGAGTTGTGACGTTAACGTCACTACAGGTAAAGGTAAATCGAACCAGAAGCAACTTCCTTTTCCTTGCTGACTACGCAAGCCAATCTTGCCCTGCATGATGTCCACAAGAGTCTTGCTAATCGCCAGTCCCAGGCCTGTGCCCCCGTACTTGCGTGTGGCTGTTGCATCAGCTTGAATAAAACGCTCAAACAGTTTTGACTGTTTTTCCTCCGACACTCCAATACCGGTGTCTTCCACTTCAAAATGAACCTGGCAAACACTACTGTCATGAGGAGTTGATGCAACTATACGCAGGGTAATACTACCCTGTTCGGTAAATTTGAATGCATTACTGATCAGGTTTGAGAGTATCTGGCGGATCCGTTTAATATCACCAAGAAAAACGAGTCCCCGGTCAATCTTAAATTCAGGAATCAGCGCAATTTTTTTGTCCTCGGCATTTATAGAGAACAGGTTAATCTGTTCATTAGCCAGGTCGAGTAGGCTAAACTCGGTTCGATCCAGTTCGACTTCCCCTGATTCAAGACGAGAAAAATCAAGAATGTCGTTAATAACATTCATCATTGCATTCGATGACTGCTCAACCACTTCAAGGTAATGCCTTTGCTCATCATCCAGATCTGTATCACAAAGCAGACTGACCATGCCGATGACACCATTCATAGGGGTTCGAATTTCATGACTCATAGTTGAGAGGAATTCGGATTTTACCCTGTTACCGATTTCAGCCTTATTTTTAGCCTCCAGCAGGTTCTTCTCAATTTTTTCACGCTGTGAAATCTCATCATCAATTTTACTGATCAGGTTGTTGATACCCTGCTCAATCCGACCAATTTCATCTTGCGGGCTACCTTGAAAGCGATGAGAGTAATCACCCTCCTGCATCAACTTAAGTGTATCTAGCGTGAAGTTAATTCGACGTGTAGTGCTAGAGGAAAGCCAACGGGTTAAACCAAGTAATAAAACAAATACGATCGCAGCAATCAGCGACACATAGGAAAGAAACTCATCGCGGCTGGCAAACATTTCATCTTCTGCTATTGAAATAAACAGAGTCCATCCCCAATGTCCTGCCGGCGCATACAATGCAAAATATTTCCTGTCATGCAGGATGTATTCGAGCTGACCCGATGTTTGTAATAAAGCCTGTGTTACAGGAATCTCTGTTACTACTGCATGCCCAGACGCGCTTATCAACTGCCCTTCAGCATCAAAAACCTGTATAAACCCAGTATCCCCAAATTTTTGATTGCTGATACTGTCAATCACATCCGTTTGCGAAGATTCAACGTAAGCTCTTAGATCGAGGATACCGGCTTTCTCCAGTGTGCTATATGCTTGTTTTACTTCACTAATAACACCGTCCAGCTCCCGGTCCAGTTGTTGTTCGTACTGTTGGAAGGTAATTCGGCTGATTATCCAGTAACCGTTGATGACCAGCGCACTTCCCATCAGCGCCAGAATAATTGCCTGATAAAGACTGAATTTTGTCTGTATTTTCATAGCCTACCGTATAGTTATAATATTATTTTTTTACTAACGTATTATGGTAGCTGTTTTAATCAATTCTGGCGCAAAAATTACACCTAGTTTCTGTCCTATATACAGATTTATAAATAAGCGCCCTTCCTTATTTTGCACGACAGGTATATCTGAGGGTCTAGTACCTTGCAGGATTCGTAGTACAGTTCTCGCAGCCCATCGTCCCTGCTCCTGTGGAATTTTGGCGATGGTAAACAAAGCATAGGGCGCCAACCAGACATGCGTTGTACCAATAGGCACACGCGTATTTTGCTGCAGGAATGTTAGCCCCGATTTATTATCCCAGCCACTGATGCCTTTTGGATTTTCTAAAATGACCATATCGACCTGGCTCTGTAATTCAACAATCTTTTGCTTCCATTCTGCGAAACTTTTGACAAAGAATGTTTTATCAAAACGTCGATTTAATTGTTTTTCAAAATACTCCGCGTTTCGTCGACCCGAAATTGCATCAATCGAGATCAGGCCAATTGAATCTCCTTTGGCATAAACACGCAGCTTCTTTGCAATTGACTTTATCAGGGAAACCTCTTCCATACCGGTCACATTACGATATGGGAATCCATAGATAGATGAATCCCAGTTGACACCAGTAAATACAAAGGGAATTGATGAATCCTTGAAATAGCGCTGAATTACATATTTTGCGGCATTGTCATCGGAGGTGATCACAACATCTGGATGGGAGGACTGGATTAAATCCCGCGCAGCCTCGGCAGCTGTCGCGATCTCTGAAATAGAGCGTTCACGCTTGCTATCCATATAGAATTTTTGCACTTCTACGCCCTGCCCTGCCAGTCCATCCTCGAGTCCTTTCTCGATTCCATCACTCCACTCATAACCCGGGTGATATGAATTGATAAAAAGCACTTTGGCGCCGTCGGCAGATACACTGCTTATGCCCAAAAAAAAGTACAATATTCCGAGCAGATTTAGCAATCCCTGCCCTCTTCTAGCGTCTAACATAAATGTCTATCCCTAACAGATTTTATCTCTACAATTATAGCACCAATAGTAGTGTTAGAAACAATAACTCTATGACCTGTGACAAAGAGTTTTTAAGTTGTCTATTGTCCGAAAAGATATATAAAATCATCAAGAATCACCGGCTGAACACCGGTAATTCAGACCAGGGCCTTGTCTCTGTTCTTATCATCAATAGCCGCTATCGCTCTTTGACATCACTAGCGACGGCTCGGTGGTCTATAAATCTGGATGAAACCCGCTGCCCTGTTACTGTCATAGTTCCTGGACAGCATTACTACAGCCAGTACCTGGGATAATGACGCTCAGGATTAGATGAAAGATTATTAATCAGCAGTGCTACCAGCAGCATTATAAAAACTCCAGACATTACCGGTTGGAGTACATACCAGTAGCCCAGCTGCTGGATATTGTCACTACCAACGACAGCGATTAATGCGGTTGCTCCGCCCGGTGGATGCAGGGTTTTGCTAACATGCATAAAAAAAATTGCCGTGGCTACAGATATTGCTCCCTGAACCTCTATAGGAAAGTCCAGCGTTTGCATGACCCAAACCCCAACTATGGCTGCAATTAAATGACCGCCGATCAGGTTTCTGGGTTGCGCATAAAAGGCATGCGGCGTTCCATAGATGAGGACGGCAGATGCACCAAATGAGCCTATAAGGAGGACCTGATCATAAGGAGTAAGCGCTAGAAAGCGATTGATAAGGGCTGCCCCCAGAATACCGGTAAATGCACCAAGCCATGACCACAGCATCCAGCTAAATGGGTGAATGGGAGGGCTTTTAATACCCTGCCCTTTAAATCGTTTCAGGTATTTAGATAGCATGTGCTCATAGATTTGAGTGTACTCTTGTGAGCATCATATCTCAAAAAGGGGCCGTTATGGTGCATAAATTATAAGGATATTCGCTTCAGAGGGTTTTATTTTGATAACAACGAAGGGCACGAAGAACACTAAGGAAGATATTCTTATTGGTATTGACTTATATTTGCTCTGATAAGTAGTGAATCAGGTTTTGATTTTATCCTGCAAAATTACACAAAACGGACATTCATTATTTTCATTCTAGCTGGTATGACTGCAGTTGATCTACGTGAGACATTCCCATTATTTGAAATGTTTAAAGAATATAACCACAGAGAACACAGGGAGCGCAGAGAAAAATATATTTTATATTTCGAGATTTGGTGTATTTGGTGGTTAGATCTATTTTAACTTGTACCTGATAATCCTCTGGCAAGCCCCCTCCCCAGCAGAGGTAAACTGGTGGTGCTGACAACAAAAGAGGAGACTAGCGTATTCACAATCACCTTCGAATGGCACTGGCCCTATTAAAAACCTACCAAGACAGCCTGAAGAGTATCGCTGTTGAGACGACCTTACAAACCATGAGCAGATCACAGAACTTGCTCATATACTACAGCAAAATAACTTGCTTGGGTACGCGTTAAACCAACCGCTTTCGGCACCTACTTACCTATAGCATCGGAGAATATGATTGTCTGCTGTCAGAGTAAATCAGAACTACTTCCTGAAAAGGCCTGATGTCATCTGAACTTATACATCTTATTAATACCTTACAAACTCTGTGTACTCTATTACCGAAGTGGTATAAATTCATTTTTTAATGATTAAAGCAAATTAGCAATAACAAATCCGATGTAATGTTTTAGTACCCGCATAAAGAATCTTTTTATCTTAGTGTTCTTCGTGCCCTTCGTGGTTAACTTTTTTTACTACTACAAACAGACAAAACACACCAGAGAATATATTCTTATTCATGCATTGCAAACTCAGTGTCCTCTGTGATCTCAGTGGTTTAAATTGTCTTTTTAACTCCAAAGAAAACAAGCGGGCGATAACAGTCACAAACTCACTTTTTAAAACCACCCAAAAACATACCCTTCGTGTTCTTCGTGCACTTCGTGGTTAATCAAATCAATCACTTGATCTCTTCACCCGGTTTAAACCAGTGCAGTTTTTTATGCAGCTCCACGACTTCTCCAACCACGATCAGGGTTGGCGCTTTTACATTATTTTTCTGCACCAGTCCGGGTAAGGTATTCAGGTCACCTATGAAAACGCGTTGATCAGGTGTGGTACCTTTCTCGATCAATGCTGCGGGTGTTGCTTCATCTCGCCCATGCTGTTTCAGGTTTTCACAGATCGCCTGTACATTATTCAGGCCCATATAAAAAACAACCGTCTGGTTGGAATGCGACAACATATCCCAGTTCAGATCACTGGTACCATCCTTAAGGTGTCCAGTAACGAAGATACAGGCCTGGGCGAAGTCTCTATGTGTGAGTGGGATACCTGCATAGGTAGTACAACCCGAGGCAGCCGTAATACCCGGTACTACCTGAAATGGCACACCTTCATCGATCAATTCTGAAATCTCTTCACCGCCACGTCCGAAAATAAAGTTATCTCCCCCTTTCAGACGCAATACCCGCTTACCCTCTTTAGCCAGGCGAACCAGTAGCTGATTAATGTTTTCCTGCGCAATTGCGTGGTTAGATCGTTCTTTGCCAGCATATATACGCTCAGCATCGCGTCGTACCAGATCCATAATTGGGCCTGAGACCAGTCGGTCATAGACAATCACATCTGCCTTTTGCATCAGGCGCAAGGCACGAAAAGTCAGAAGATCAGGGTCACCCGGTCCCGCACCTACCAGAAAAACCTCACCGCTATAGCTGGGATCGGAATTGGCTTCTGTGATCAGCTTTTCTAGTAATTGACGTGCATCATCATTACGACCGGCAAACACATGCTCTGATACCGGGCCTTCAAGAATCGACTCCCAGAACTTGCGACGCTCTTCTACCCTTGGAAATGTCTGTTTTACTGATTCACGGTAAGATTCCACCAGCTTTGCAAGTTTGCCATAGGCTGATGGCGTGCAACTTTCTAGATTGGTGCGTATAAGGCGCGCCAGTACCGGAGATGCTCCGCCAGTCGAAACCGCTATCTGTACCGGGTCACGATTGATAATAGAAGGCATGATATAACTGCCCAGATCTGCATGATCGACCACATTGCAGGGAATTTTGAGTGCCTCTGCTTCTTCTGCGACGAGTCGGTTAACACTTTCATTATCTGTCGAAGCCACCACCAGATGCGCGTCTATTAAATCGCCGGCTTGGTATTCGCGCTCTATCCATTGAACCTTAGATTCCTTATGAAATAGCGCCATTTCCTGCCCTAGCTCGGGTGAGATGACCGTAACCAGTGCGCCTGCAGAACAGAGTAAATCAGCCTTACGAGCGGCGATACCACCCGCGCCAACAACAATGCAAAGCTTATCGCGGATATTGAAAAAGATAGGAAGATAATTCATGTTAAGGATCTACTGCCTCTATATAAGCGATTCATTATAGAGAATCTTTGGCATAACAACCAATAAAACTCCAACGGGTATTGCTTAAGCTACAAAAGTTACGATATCAGAGTGCTGATTTGAGCCTGCAAAGGGTCTGTTAGCGGTTTTAATTTTTTACGCATTACCGAACCCAATGCATCAGAAACCCCAAAAATCGGGTTGAGTGTCACTTCGCCCATCTGCGCGAGTATCAGCATAGCGCGGATTTGATCCTGATATTCCCCTGCCAACCTGATACAGGCCTGTAATTGCTCATCGCTGCTTTCAATTATCCAGTTTTTGGCAATTCTTTCCGCTTCTGCAAAATCTCTTTGCTTGATCGCTGATAAAGGTAATTCAGCATGATAAGTACTGATCGCATGGAACATTGAAACAATGGTTTCCTGACTTGCAGCTTTATCGATTACCTGATTTACCGTTTTGAGAAAAGCCTGTCCAGCGGCGCTAAAGTAACGCTTGAGCTGTAATGCGTAAGCATTGCCCGCTTCGATGAGCGGATTTAGCGTAGCGAGTAATTCAGCGTATCTGACATGCTCGGGTATCGCTTCAGGCAAATCATCCGGCATGCTATGTAAAAAGCCTACATACAGGCTTTGCTTACGTTTTGCCCGCTTCCATAAATCTTCAACCTCTTCGGGTTTGAGTAACTGCCGCTGCAGGCAGAGTCGTACCGAGTCAATCATATCCCGGTGTTCCACTTCAAATGGCAGAAACTCCAGCAGAAATTCGGCCAGTTCACGACCCAGAGGCGACTCGACAATCTCACTTTTTTCCAGTAAACGGCGCGCATTATCCGCCGATGGATACGCCCACCAGGCATGTTGTGCAATCTCGGGGGACAGGCTGGGCGCATGCACCACCGCTACCACGGCCTCGGGTTCACCCAGCAGCAGTAATTGCGCAAGACTCTCTTCACGGCGCTCCTGCCCCATACGTGTCCAGCGTTTGATGTAAACAGGATACCCACCAGGTGAGCCCATGATCTTGCTGGATAACAGCTCCTTCACAATCTTAATGTACTTTTCATCCTTGCAGTTGGGGTTCAACTGAACCTTAACATCGCCTTTTGCGGTCAATGCATAGACAATCATTCTGGATTCATCAATGCGCACGGCTTTAAGGTCCTGCGCCAGCAGCACGTTTAATCGCAGGTTGTCTTCGTTGGATAGCTGCATACTTTATTTATTATTCACGAAAGTTATTAACCACGAAGGACACGAAGATCACGAAGGAAAATATTCTTATTCATACTTTTCAAACTCTGAGTCCTCTGTGATCTCTGTGGTTTAAATTATCTTTTTTAGCCCAAGAAAACGAACGGGCGATAATAATTACAGACTATTTTTTTAAAACCACCAACAAACACACCCTTCGTGCTCTTCGTGTGCTTCGTGGTTAATTTTATTAATTCAACTGAATCCGCTCCCCCCAGGGAACAGATTTACGGCCTTTCACCAGCCAGATACTGGGATAGCTGGATTCGTATTCGGGAAACTTGCCTTCGGCATCGGTAAAGTAAATCAACAGGTCGGGACGAATATCGTTTTCTTCCACCCATTCAAACACCGGACAGAAATCGGTACTGCCACCACCTATAACTCTCTGTGGTAACTGGCAATGCTCCCAGGCCTCGAAGGTCCAGGGGCTTTCTCCAGTGATTTTCGAGTCGCAGGTGATCAGGGTAACTCTAGATCTTACCTGCGCTTTTAGTGAATCTACCTCAGCTATAAATTCGTTTAATTCATCCTGCTTAATCGACCCACTCACATCAACGGCCACCACTACATTCATCTGTGGGCTACGCAGGCTGGGATAGATCGCAGGATCACCACGTCGACTGGATGGGCGGGTATAGCTGTAATCATCGCGCGCGATACTGTTCATATAGCGCGCCAGTAACACTCGCCAGGGCAAGGTAGGCTGTAGAAAGAAGTCAATCATGCGAGCCATGCCTTCAGCCAGCTTACCTGCCTGTTGTGCCTGTTGTGCGGCGCCTGCCAGACGTTGCTGCCATTGCACCTGTAATTCGTCTTTTTCGCCTTCAGTTAAAGGCTCTGGTTGAGCAGTTTGAGACGGTTGCTCTGTTGCTTCAGTAGGATTCGGATGCTGCAGCTCTTCATCAGCATTATGTTTGGGCAAACCTGATTTCTGTTGTTCTGGATCATGATCTCTATCCTGCCCCTGTCCTTCAGATTCGGAGGGTTTATCACCAGAAGACTTTTGCTCCTGTGGCTGTTCTCCCTGCCCCTCACCTCCTGACTCGGTTTTTTTGTCCTTCTGTTCAAGTGGATTTTGTTGCTTGTCCTGTCCACCTTCGCTGGTTTGATCCTGTTTGTCGTAGAGGTGTTGATCAAGTGTCTCTGAATGGTCGTTATCCTTGATCAGAGGATATATCTCTTCTGCAGTCATACCCTTGTACTCTTTCATCACCAAAGAGCCTGGTGGCGCTGTCAGGCCTTCGTCAAGCAGGATGGGGTTGATGGCATAATCACAGGCGATATCCCAGCGATGCTTAATACGATGACCACGCCGTGCAAAATGCGATAAGGCACAGTGTAGTGCTTCGTGAGCCAGTACAAACTGGGTTTCATCGTTCTTTAATGCTTCGATATATTCAGGGTTGTAATAAAACTTGCGCGCATCGGTGCCAGTGGTTGGACACCATGCAGGGTCTGCTGCCTGCAACGGCAGGCGTAACACTAGCGCGCCCAGAAAGGGTTTATCCAGAATCAGACGCGTGCGTGCTGCACTGAGTTTATTTTCAATTGCTTCCAGTGGTTCCTGCACAACGAGACGACTTAATCGTAAAGGATGAGATCAGCAATCGAATCCGCCCATTCGGCGAATTGAGCGACCTCAAACAGATCGTTACCGATGGCTCGATGCATATCCGAAACCAGCATCACCCCCATTTCACGCTGAGGAAAACAGCTCGCGTACTTGAGGATATTGCCAAATACTGTGGATGCCTGATCACTGCCCTGAGCGCGTATGGCTCGGCCCACCAAAGCGGAGGCAACCGCATATTGAAGATCGATTTCATCCGGGGCCTTGCTATCTTCTCCGCTAATGATCTTATCCAGATCCGGCATTTGATCCAAACTATCGATAAAGGCATGGCACTCAATACCCGCAGCCTGTCCGACACAGGCCTGTAGAGAGCCCAGTAAAAGATCTGGAAAGTCGATGAATTTCTGTAGGGCACGATGAGCATATTCCCAGGACCTTGGTGATGGGAAGGCAACCGGATTATGAGCGGGGTCAAAATCGAACAGTAATTCAGGGCGGAAACGTAAAAAACCGATAATACGTTCATCGATACCATTGCGATAAGCCCAGGCTACCCAGTCATCCAGATTGAGGTCGATCTGGTAATGCGAAAAACGGTTGGCTAAAGGTGCAGGCATGGCATAGGTAACACCGCGGTCGCCCTGTCGATTACCCGCTGCAAAGATCGCCCAGCCCGGGGGTACCTGATAATTACCCAGTCGTCGATCCAGTATCAACTGGTAGGCGGCGGCAGAAACCGAAGGTGCTGCTGAATTGATTTCATCCAGAAACAATATGCCTGCCTCGCCATGTTGCTTTGCATCAGGCAACATAGAAGGCACGGCCCATTCGACCTTGTCATCTAGCTTGAAGGGAATACCGCGCAGGTCACTAGGTTCCATTTGCGATAATCGAATATCGATGACCGGTAGATCATGACGCTCGCCTATCTGCAGGATAATCTGTGATTTTCCAACCCCTGGGGGCCCCCACAGCATTACCGGGGTGTGGTGTCCTTTCTGTGTACTTAGAACCTCTTCATTGAGTACTCTGGCAAGATGAGCTGGACGCATTAAAAGCCTGCCCTGGCGTACAGTTCTTTAGCCTTTTCCTTGTCCTGTTCGACACCATTGCCTTCATCGTACATCATTGCCAGTGTGGTCAAAGACCCTACCAGCCCCTGATCAGCGGCTTTAGTAAACCATTCGATGGCTTTCTGACTATCTTTTTCGACACAGTCGCCTTCCATATACATAAAACCCAGCCCATGCTGAGCCACCGCATGGCCCTGCTCGGCTGCAGTCTTCATCCAGTTGAAGGCTTCATCCGGTTTACGAACCATACCCAAACCATTCTGGTACATGATAGCCACCCTGTGCTGGGCATCCGGATCGCCCTTCTCGGCAAATGGCACCAGAAACTGAGCGGCTCTTGCGAACTCTTTGGCTTCGAAAGCGGACATGCCGCTGATGAAATTCATATCGTTATCGCTAGGCATAATGATTAACCTGTTATATCAGTAAAGGATAGATAATAAGCATTATTTATTGATTGTCGAATACCCCTGATGGGGCGTTTACCTACAATGCGAGCACATTATCCCCCCAATAGGGATATTAAAAACCCTACAAACTTTCTATAAAGTACGCTCATTTTTCGTAGTGTGGTTACCATTAACAGGCAAACTACATGTTTAATCGATCTTTTATTATCTGAATCTGAGGAGATTATTATGGATCAAGCTTATCGTGACGCGACCACAAAGATGGAAGAAATGGGTGTACAGGAGCAATATATCATAGGCTGGCAAGGTGGTTACCTGGGTCATCCAGAGCGTGAAGAACAGCGTGTTAATGACGCTTATGCTGCAGGTTACGAAGACGGTCAGGAAAAAAATACTGACAACTTCGAAAACTGGAAGTAATTACGGATAAAAGTATTCAATAAACCAACGGAGCAGATTATCCTGCTCCGTTAGTGCATATGCTTTACTGGAATCTGAACTATGGCTGGTTCTACCCTCTTTTCTGGACACTCTTCCTACCTACGTCGTTACACCCAGTTATCCGCTGATCAACTGGCGTCTATTGACGAGTTTCTGCAACAACAACTGAAAAGCTCTTCTTCTGACGTTTTACACAAAACCCATTTTTTTCATGGGCGTTATGAGAACATATATATCAATCGTAATAGCCACCCTGACCTCAAAGAACTGGTCAACGAAGCCCTCAATGTTGCCGCGAGTATTCTAGATATAGATGTCGATGAGCTATGTGTTGGTTTCTGGTTTAACTACATGCCTCCTGGTCATTTGACCACCCAGCATACCCATGATGATATAGATGAACTGCTTTCTGGCGTTATCTATATAACGGTGCCAGAGGATTCTGGCAATCTGGTACTTAACACCAAAGATGAACAGATTG
This sequence comes from Gammaproteobacteria bacterium, assembly GCA_050295575.1. Taxonomy (GTDB): domain Bacteria; phylum Pseudomonadota; class Gammaproteobacteria; genus JACNJF01. The sequence goes on from JBNKPX010000001.1 coordinate 63,938, forward strand.
AGTTGAAACCTGTGCAGGGAAACTATGTGTTTTTTGCTCCCAGCACACCACATTCAGTAAATGAAAATCGCTCTGACAAATCTCGATTATCCATTGGAATGAATTTTGGTCTGTGCAAAAATAGAGCCAAAGTCTTTGCTGATTTTTAATTCGCCTCAGTTTATAAGCGAGCCGCTTTCTACCCCGATAAATCGATAACCTACTCCCGCCACCGTCTCTATATATTGTGGATTGGTGGGATCGTCTTCCAGTTTACCTCTCAAGCGACCGATAATCACTCTCAGATAATGACTATCTTCCGTGTGGTGTGGCCCCCAGATATCTCGTAGCAAATGCTGCTGGGTGAGTATTTTGCCAGGATAACTGATCAGTCTTTTCAGTAACTCATACTCTTTTTTCGACAGATGAACCTCTTCATCAGCCAGTAGCACACGGCGGTTTAACAGATCTACTTTAAGATGTTCATCATCAAAACCGGTGGGAGGTTTTTCGATACCGGAAAAGGTTCTAAGTACAGCGCGTATGCGTGCCAGTAACTCATTCACCGCAAATGGCTTCTCGACATAATCGTTACAGCCATTATCCAGTGCCATCACCTTTTCTCGCTCACTATCGCGCACCGATAGTACGATGACGGGGCCTTTGTAAAAATCGCGCAAACCTTTCAGCACTTCCTGACCATCCATATCCGGCAGGCCTAGATCCAGTACGATCAGCTCGGGGTTTTCCAGTGCCGCCAGCTCCAGGCCAGAATGACCATCACCCGCTTCCAGGATAGAATAGCCCTGCGAGCCCAGGCTGATGTTTAAAAAGCGACGAATCTGTGGCTCGTCTTCAATTATCAGTATGCTTGTCATCATTGGTTTCCTGAGCGGATTGTCGAGCCTCTTTAAGCGGGAGTGAAATTCTTAAGGTAGTGCCTTCTTCGCTACTGCTCTGAATCACCGAAGCAAGCCCACCATGCGCACCGAGTATACCCTGGCAGATGGCCAGACCTAGCCCCGTGCCTGCTGAGTCCTGATCTCCATGCGCAAAGGTGAAGAACATATCAAAAATACTATTCCAGCTATCTTGTGGTATCACCGGGCCATAGTTGTGAATATCGATCTGTAATCGATCGCCTGTCGAACAGGCCTTGATGGTGATAGAGGTATCCTTCGGTGCGTAACGGATAGCATTCTCTAATACGTTAAAAACCGCCTGCTCTATCAGTGCTGGATGGACATGCAGCAAAGGCAGATCGGATTGTAAATCGACCTTAATGCTACTGCCGTTGAGCAGGCTTTTACAGCGCTTGATGACAACACTGAGTATATCGTCTATACCGACCCAGTCACGATCCAGAGATAACTCACCATGCCCCAGACGGGTCATATCCAGCAGTTTCTGAATATAGCGATTCAGGCGTTGTGCTTCACTCAGGGTATTTTGCAATAACTCTTCCTGCTGTAAGATATCCAGCGCATCATGGAGCTCGATCAGCGTAGAAACAGAACCTATCATGGTCGCCAGCGGTGTGCGTAAATCATGCGATATAGAAGACAGTAAAGCCGAACGTAACTGCTCACGCTCTTTCACCAGAGTTTCTGAACGCAACACTTCATTTAATACCACTCGACTCCATGCCAGACGTGCCAGCCCGGTAAAACCTTCCAGTTGATGCTTTTGTCCATTATCCAGTGCTGATGAAAGCTGAATCACTATCTGCCCCAGACAGTCTCCAAGACTACAGAAGGCAATCAACACAGATTGATTGTGTATAACGAGCAATACCTCTGCCACCGAATCGCTACTTTCAGGCACTGATTCATGCAACGGAACCGGAAGCTCACCACAAAGCAATCGAAATTCATCTGTCGCATTGTCTCGATATAAAACAACGCTATTAATGTCAAAACTGGTTTGCAGATGTTGCTCCAGAATCCTGATCACCGACTCACCATTAACACAACTGGATAGCTCCTCAGCCAGCATCATTTGTTGCTTGTTCCAGCGATCGCTATCCTCCAGTGCAACTACCTGTTCGCGTAAACGTGCTGCCAGATGCCCGGTAACGAAGGCTACCAGCATAAACAGTGCAATGGTCAGGATATCCTGCTGATGCACCATATAAAAACTGAAGTGCGGCTCAAAATGGAAAAAGTTATACGCCAGAAAGCTCAATACAGCGCAGGCCAGGGCTGGTTTAACACGGGTAAATACAGCAGTAAATAAAACTCCAGCCAGGTAAATCATGGAGTAATGCGCTTTGGGCAAGATAGGCGATAATGCCCAGGAAATTAATGTGGCCAGCAAAGGTGTTAGCCAGGGCATCACCCAGAAAAGAATTCTATCGCGTGCGGAGTAAGGGTGCATGGCCTGCTTATCGCTTCCAGAAAACTGTAGAGAATAATACGATTACACTCAACAGTTCCAGTCGTCCAAGAATCATTGCAAAAGATAGTGTCCATTTTGCGCTATCAGGCAGCGGTGCAAAGTTGCCCGCAGGACCGATAATATCCCCTAAACCTGGGCCAACATTGGTTAAGGCAGTCACAGAACCGGTAAAACTGGTGACAAAGTCCACTCCAAATGCCGTTAGCAATAATGTGGTGATCGCCAGCGCAATAAAGAACATAAAGGAAAAGGCAATCGCCGATGCGGTGATGTCGTCTTCGATGCGTTTGCCATTATATTTGATCAGAAATATGCCATGTGGATGGACCTGTTTCTTTAACTGGTTTAAAAGAAATAGAAAAGATAGCTGAAAGCGGAATACCTTCATCCCGCCACTGGTAGAACCCGAGCAGCCACCGATAAAGGTCACGATAAAAAACAATGCAATACTGAATTGCCCCCAGTGGGTATAATCAGAAGAAGCATATCCAGTCGTAGTGATTACCGATGTGATATTAAATGCCGCCTGAGTCAGGGCCTCAAACGGAGGCAAGGTGTTTACCGACATCAACTGCAGCGTCAATAAAGCAATGATGCTAGCGGTTATCAGTAAGAATCCCATGACCTGTTGATCGACCCGGTGATGTATAGAGCGAGTGGTAAAATAGCGGATAAAAAAGGTTAAAGGCAGTGCACCTGCCATCATGAAGATTACCGATATCCATAGTATTATGGGGCCGAAGCGCGCCATAGAGCGATCATCAGTCGCATAGCCACCGGTTGAAACCGTCGTCATCGCATGATTCACGGCATCAAAGATCGACATTCCTCCCATCCAGTAACTCACTGCACATAACAGGGTAATTAACAGATAACTGAGCAGTAAGGCTCGCGCCAGACCGTGAAACTTGGGCAGAGATTTTTCAGACCAGTCAGATGATTCGGTCTGGAATAGCTTCATCCCCCCTATCTGTAAAAAAGGCAGAATCGAAACCGCCATCCCTATCACGCCCAGGCCACCGACCCATTGTAGTAAAGAGCGCCACAAAAGTATGCTACGTGGCAGGGTTTGCAGATGGCTCATCACCGTTGAGCCCGTTGTGGTAATCCCTGAAACCGATTCAAATACCGCATCAACCAGCGACAGGGGGTGATGTGCGAAAACAAGCGGCAATGAGCCCGCAAGCGACAGCAGTATCCAGCTAAAAGTAGTGAGTAGATATAGCTGACGGGTAGCCAGTGTGATTCTGGATGAGCTGAATAGCAGGATCAGGGTTAAACCTGTAACGGCCGTTACTGCCGCAGAATCAAGAAAAGGCTGTAACTCCTGATCATGGGTGAAATAGGCAAATCCAGCGGGCAGCAACATTAATGCGGCCATAATTAAGGCCAATATCCCACAAATGTAGAGGATAGGCCGTAAAAGCTTAATCATCGCAATCAATACCTGAATAATTTCAGGTTATATGATTCAACTTTTTGGCGTTAAAAATCTATATGCGAAACGATACTAAAGCGTAAAATTTGCGTAAAAATTGATTCAAAAGTCAGGCATTAAAACGGAAAAAATATCGGCGTTAGCAGTAGCGCAATAATCATTGCCGCAATTTGAAGCGGTACCCCTACTTTGACAAAATCTAAAAACGTGTATTTTCCAGGCGCCAGGATCAGAGTATTCACCGGCGATGCTATTGGTGTCGCAAAGGCAGTCGATGCGGCCAGAGCAACCATCATCATATAGGGCTGTGGATTAACCCCGAGAGATTGTGCAGCACTTATTGCAATCGGGGCGACCAGCACCGTGGTTGCAGTATTTGAGATAAACTGGCTGAAGATAGAGGTAAAGATAAACAGGGCTGCCCCCAATGCCATTGGACTACTTCCACCAAAAGCATCCACCAACTGATCAACTATCAGCCTGGCCGCTCCTGTTTTTTCCATAGCAGTAGCCACCGGAAGCATACAGGCTATCAGTATCAGACTAGAGGGTTTAAGTGATTTATAGGCCTCTTGCATAGTGACGCAACCACTAATCACCATAGCCAGTGCCGCTGCCATCACCGCCGTCAGCGTGGGTAACCAGCCCATCGTCATACAGATCAGCATCAATAGCATAATGAGTAATGCCATCGGAGCCTTATGGGCATGAGAAGGCGCTTCCACCATTTCAGCCGGAGTTTCGACAACGATAAAATCTCTCCGGTCATTCAACTTCTCTATATAGTTCCAGCCACCAGCCAGTAATAAGCTATCAGCAAATCTTAGTGGGGTGCCATCGAAGTCGGTCGTTAGTGCTTCATCATCGCGTAATATCCCAATCACACTGAGCCCAAATTTTTCTCTGAATCCACCCTCTTTGATGGTTTTCCCAACCAGTGAAGATCCGCGCCGTAACATAACCTCGGCTACCCCGAACTCACTATGCATTTTCCGAATCAGGCCCCTGGGGAAGTCATCTGAGGTCAGGTTTAAAGCCTCGCAGATCAAGCTGATTTGTTTAGCATCCGCATAAACCATTAACTCATCGTTCTTTTTGATGATGGTTTGCAGGGTTACCGGTAACAGCATCGAGGTTAAACGGCCTTTGCGACGGATACCGAATACAGTAACCTCATAGTTAGTACGTAATCCCGCAGAGGCAACAGTCTCGCCGATCAGTTTCGAATCTGCTGCTACCGATAGCAGCTGCAATTGATCAGCAATACCGTAACGCTCAGCAAACTCATGTAAATGAGGATGAGGTTGATCGGGGTTTCTGATATCAGCATTGGGCAACAACCTTCGACCAATAACAATCAGATAAAACATACTGAAAATTAGTATGACAATGCCTATTGGAGTGAAATCGAAAAAATTAAAGGGGGCCAGTCCAGCCTGCTGCAGGGTCTCACTGGCGACGATGTTAGGCGGAGTACCAATCAGCGTTAACATACCACCAACAAGAGATGCGAAGGCCAGAGGCATCAGCAGTTTAGACGGAGACATACCCGATTTTCGGGACAGACTAAGGACAACCGGAATAAGTAAGGCCACTGCACCTGTCGAGCTCATAAAAGCTGATAAGGTCGCAATCACCGGGAGCAAAAACAGAAGCAAACGAGTCTCGCTGTTACCTCCCATATTCAGAATCCACTGCCCTGCCGCGGCAGCGACTCCGGTACGAAATAGACCCTCACCGACAACAAATAACCCTGCAATCATTATCACAACAGAATTACCAAAGCCTGAAAAAACTTCAGAAGCGCTGATAACGCCGGAAAATGCCAATGTCATTGCCACCATTAAAGCGACTATATCCATGCGGATACGATCCCAGATAAACAAGCCAATAGTGATAGCTAACAGGCAAAATATAAACAGGATTTCTCCGGTCATGATGATCTCCAGTGTTTTTGGGATAGTAGCAGGGTTATGAATTCTAGCAATGGATTAAACTGTTTCTTGCAACTGATTCGCCAACAAGAACAATTTCAATAACAATCGATGGTTTGTCGTAAACCGTGTAGCTCTACTTAATAGCAGCTAGCCAAGATGTGTTTGATACAATTTTTAAAAGCAACTAATAATAAACGGTAAACAGAAACGTTTGAAAATTATCCACGCAGTCTTGCTGTAATAAGGTCAGGGACTGTTACCATCACAAATACTGGTAATTGCTTCTTTTTTTGGCCTTCAACCCGAACCTCAGCATGTCCCGGCGGCCACTACTGACCTGATGCTTAATCATCGATCATGTCATCTAAAGCCTGCTCAAGTTGATCTCTTATGGGTCGCTAAACTGATGAATGCCCTGTCATGAAGATATTCGTCGAACCCGGCCGATTTACCTGCACCGTGAAGCGCTGGACTTTCGTAAATCCCTCAATGGACCGGCGTTGATAGTCGAACAGACAATGACCTGATGGGCCATCAGTCCATGTATTGTGCTCAGGCAGGGTAACTTTATACCCTGATTTAACGCTGCTTTTTTGGAAAATATCGACATGAAAACTGCTGTAGCAACTTTGCTAGATGATAATAATAAGCTCAAAGTGCTGTTGCTTATAGAGCGTCAGTTAAGAGCTGAGCAATACCACGAGATAAAACGTCTCAAACAAAGTTACCAACAACTTCTGGAATAATTCCGTCTGTCGCAACAGTGTCAATTTGGAAAAAGCAACGAACTCAGTGCTGATCAATTGTTACCGTGGAACATAAAACCTGATCAATGAACAGCTGGGGTTGTCTGGACGGTTACGATTATCTAAAAACACTGCTTGAATAAAAACAAAACAGCCTGAAGATATTGATGACCCATTGTCGTTGAATATAACTGACTCAAATCTCATTCCTTTTTGTATTTTGACTGGTGGTATTTAAGAATTCAACAAGGCATGTACTATTGCCCATAGATTGTAGTCTTTTTCCTATGCGGCTCCATTAGCTATAACACTGCTCCACTTGATTAGTGTCTGTATTAAGTAGCGCATAGTTATGGCTAATGATTTGCTCAAAGGTTTACCGCGGCAACCGGACGCTCACGATGCTAACTATAAAAATCATAGCTCCTGTTGGTGGCGCAAGCCTGACGATTAAGCATTAACTCCTAACGATGAAAAATATTTTCATCCAGGCATTATTCGGGTTTAGTTTTGTTTTATGGCAAAATTTTGGCTCTGGTATTGATCAGTAGGGCCTCACCCAAAAGCGCTAATTCCATGGCAATAGCTTGTCGGTGACGTTGAGTAGCATTATCAATACTATTTTTTTGGCGCTCTATACTGATAGGTTTGCCTAATAGGTATCTTTGACCTGCAATAAAATTTCTTCCATGATTCATCCAGAGCTTTTTGACTTTTTCGTAATCTGGATACGGGAGATTTTCATCTTCATCGAGTTCAACAGCTTCGTCTTCAATTTCATCATCATCTTGAACTCCCTGCTCGCTCTTGCTGACGTCGATAAGTTGATATTGTTCAAGATCTATGCCGGTGATGAGACAAAATGCTTCAGCCGCTAGTTTCGATACCGATTCATCCTGCATCTTATTGATCAGCCAGTTTACTGCATGCGGGTCTCCTAAAACCCCGGTTGCCTTTATAACATTCCTCATCTGACCATCACCCTTTGCGAGGGTTGAAATCCAGACGCGTGCCTGATCGAGTGGAAGCACTCTGAAAGCCATGTTGATAGCAAGGGTCTGGTAAGGGCCAGGGTTAAACACATAAGGCTCCAGGCCTTTGATAATATCGCGTTTACCTAACAGGATAGAGGACCATATAGCCCAGAATCGAATATTATCGTCTTCTGAATTTAATGCTGCTTCTAGAAAAGGCATCAAGTCCAGCCGTCTTAACTCACCGATTAGTCTTAGAGAACGACTGTATAATGCGAGATGCTCTTTGCAATCGTCTCTTTCTAAAATTCGAGTCAGGTATTCTTCAGGGTTTTCTCTGCGAACGCTGCATGCGGCTATAGCAAGATATTTATGATTGAGATCTTTACTGATAAAAAACTTCTTAATCCAGCTATGAACCAGTTTCCCTGGAAGCCATCCTAGCGCTGAAATCAATCCCTTTACAGCCGTCTCACTTGAAAGGCCAACTTCCACGACCTGTTGAATTTTATTCATATCATGGCTTCTAAAGGCAACTACAGCTGCTGTGAAGACCTCTCCGGGTTCAGCTAGCTCCAGAGCATGCTCACATAAGGGCCAGGCGGCATCTATTGAGGTCATTAAAGCATCTAATTGAGCATTAATGCGCTGCTCTAGCTCCTGGATATCTGCAGGATAATAATGCGGCTGATTTACAGCAATTGAACGTAACACCCACAAAAAGGAGGCATTATCAACATACTGCTCAAAAATCTCTGTGAAAGAGCTTGCGCCCAAATGGTCTATTGTAGAAGCAGTATTCATTTAGGGATGATACTACCCTACAATATTTTTCTTATTATGAAATAGTGGGTCACCTAAACGACATACATTTTTGCCTTCAAATTTAACGTCGAATGAGTACATCATAAACTCACACTCTGCTTTGATAGTATGACTGGCAATACCTTTCTTATTACCTGCTTGATCACCAGTACTTTTACTGTATTTAGAACCTTTTACCATTGGCATTTTCCCATCAGTTTTTATCGATTTTGGGCCTTTAACAGTATCTTTTGATTTGCCAATATTAGGATACGGAATAGGAACTACCGAATTTCCTATTTGTGTTAAACAGACATCTGGGAAAACCGTGCTCACCCCTCCGCTCCCTTTATGTGCTATTCCGCGAGTATTAGAAAACGTAGTTTGTCCCATTTTTTAACCTTTCTCTCAATTAAACCAATAGTTTTGGCTTATGTTTAACGTCTTAACGATATTGTGGCACTTTTAATTTTAAGCGATTTTTTATCGCAAGGTAAAGATGCACGCCAAACCATGCTTAACCTCACCAGATTCGGCTCTAATAATACGGTTTCCAGATTGAATTCTGGACTGTGCATTGCGTTCTGTATACTGATATTAGATTTCAAGCCAACACTGGGCAAATTGAATTGCATTTTACCTGATGGATGCATACCCGTAATTTCGACCGGCTCACCGCCTTTTAAATACCCTGTCGCTACTAAATCAGGATGAGCCATGTTTAAAAACCTGCTATCAAAATCCTTTGGTAAATACGGGGCTCGATTTGCTTGCCACAGATCATCATAGGTACCAACATAGTCTGAGCGAGGTTTCCAGGCTGGAGAAATAAAGCCAAAACCGGCTGGATAGGGTATATCTTGAATATTCCTGATTAATTGTGCAGGATCTTCCAGATTTGGTAAGGGAACCCCATTCATCTCAGAGCCTTTACGTGACCCGGCAAATCCACAGCCAACAGGATTTCGTTCATCTGCCGAATCGATCTCACCATCAATGATATGCATGCCACCGAAAGATTTTTCATAAACCATAGGCATGCTCGTAAAGGGCTTAGGAGAAGATATTTTTCCGTCAATCCACTCCCTGTCACCAAACACAGATATTGTCTTATGCAAAGATGCGATCTGTAGACCAACGTCCAACTGTTTAACCTTTTCCTTGCCTGGAGAACAGGCTAGACCATTCATTATGATATCTGTACCAGGTTTACCAATATGAAAGTCGGAAGCATATTTAAGGCTGGAGGTTTCAGGCTCTCCGTAATAGATGTCCTCATCTATGGGCTCTATTTGCTCTTCCAGTAAAGTCCACTTATCTGCAATGTAAAAGCTGGCTTTTACGATCAGGTACAGGGTGTCTACGCCATGTTGATCAGGAAAAAGTGCAATCTTGGCAGCAAAGGGCGTTTTATTCTCAAGCTGTAACATCAGGAATGATTTCTAATAGCCATTCGCTTAATTAACCTGAACGGAACCACCCAGAATACGGTTCACTCCAGTTGAACGATTAAGCAGGTACTTCCCACGAATCATTATTTTGCCCTCTTTAGTAAGAGTAATACTGGCTTCACCACACTTTAGAACAATTTCATCGTGAGCTTCGATTTCGACTCTTTTTCCATCAACAACTGTCGTCGTGTTTGCAAGATTAAGCGAGCTAGCGGTATCATTTTTATTATCAACTACATTTTCAAATGTTTGCGCAGTCGTTAATTCAAAGTTTTCAATCATCTCCTGTAAAGGAGAATGAACAAAACCTATTATGATGGGTTTAGTCAGATTGCCTTCTTTAAACATTAAAACAACCTTTCGACCAACCTGTTGGGGTGTGATGGAAACGGTGGAGATAGAGACTAATGGATGTTTAGTTTGGTTAACGGAGAAATTAACCATAGGCTCACCCAACGCGTTCAACTGAGTAAGCTCACCTATAATTACATCGCCTTGAGGTAGTTCATACGTTGAAGTCTGTAGATTTTCATCAATCGAAATTGAATTCTTATTCACCATTCATCATACCTAGTTGGTAGATACCTTACTGCCTTTAATAGTGACATTACTTGAGGCTTTAATATTCACATTTGAAGAGCCGTTAACAACTATATTTTTCCCCTTAATGGTTATATCACCATTCTTTTTCATAGTTATTGATGCAGAACCTGTCTTCAAAATAATCTGGTCTCCAGCATCAATAAGTATATTTTTACCTACCTGTTCACTAAGGTTATCACCTACCGTAACAGACATATCCTTGCCGATAGACTCAGTAAGATTTTTACCGACCGTAACAGACATATCCTTGCCGATGGACTCAGTATGGTCTTTACCGACATCAATTGTCTTATTTTCGCCAATTGACTCACTTTGATTTTTAGCCACAGACTTATTTCGATCATTACCGATACTTGAGTCTTCGTTGTGACCAATTGTTTTAGTTCTATCGTTGTCCACCGAAAGTGTTTCATTATTTTCAACTTCGGTATCCATATTTAACTCGGCATGGACGTAGATCTGTTCCGAGCCTTTTAGGTCATCAAAACGAAATTCATTGCAGTTTGATGAAGTACCTTTTTTGGTAGAACGAGTACGGATTCCTGACTGTGTCTTAGAACTAAATGGAATGCTGTTATCGCCATTATACAGGGAACCTGTAACTATTGGCCGGTCTGGGTCACCGTCAAAGAAATTGACAACAACTTCCATGCCTATACGAGGAATAAATGAGGTGCCCCAACCTGAGCCAGCCCATGGCTGCATAACTCTCAGAAAACAACTACTGTTTTCATTGCGTTTTCCTTCTCGATCCCAGTGGAACTGAACCTTAATTCTGCCAAGATCATCGATATAAATTTCTTCACCAGAAGGTCCAACCACAGTGGCTGACTGAGGCCCCTGCATCCAGGGTTTATGATGAATTAATGGCGGTCTGTAATAGACTTTTTCAGGGATACAGGTAAAGTCATTAGAATAATCAGAGCTACCCTCGTGTCCAGCCAGATAGCTGTCATCTGAGGCTCTGTGGTGTATTGAGGTGATGACATATTCACCCTGCTCTTCTTTCACCGCATGTTTTTTTAAGGTGAATTTTCCACCCGCATAAAAACTGGAGCAATCGCTTGAGGCCTGAATGGTGTTCATTGGAACTTCTTCGGCCTGAATACGCTTTTCAGTTAGGTCATTGATACCGGCAAAGTCATGGTAAGGCGTATATTCATAATGTTCGTATGATTTAGCCTTGGCAAAGTTACTGGTAGAGTCTCTGGATTTAATCTGATCAGTGCCGGGAGAGTTAAAATCATAGTCATCTAAGGTCCATTTACCTTTTCTGAACTCATACAGATGCTCCCATCGATTGATCTGAGTATTGGGTTGATTGCCTTTTGAATAGGTAAGGTCAGTTTCCTTGCAGTTTGAATACGCATTTTGCGCATCAACAATATGCATCATATGCGAATCGTTAATATGCTCAAAATAATATGCAATACCATCTTCTTCCAGTAGTCTGGAGACAAAATCAAAGTCACTTTCGTTGTGTTGAACACAATACTCGCGTGGCGTTGTGTTTCCGCTAGCCTTAAATTTAAAATCATTAAACCCAAGATCGTTAAAAACCTGGGTTACGATAGCTTTGGTTGTTTTATTCTGAAAGATTCGATGTTCGTTGGTTTTGGTTAAAAACCATAACCAGGGAACCATAGTTAATTGGTATGTACGAAGATTATCGGATTTTACTTCACCATACACGAAGCGGCTGATAAAGCCGTTGAAGGTTCTTTTTAAGTCATTCTGAATTGTAACTGTGGCAGGCTTGCCAATCAGTTGCTCAGGTTTAAGATTATGGTTTTTTGATAGTACCTGAATTTCAAATTCAAACACATCTGAGATTGATTCGACTCCTTCGATGGAAGTTAACAATAACTCATCTTTCGGCAGAGTCGTGGAGATTGATAGCAGTCTATTGTCTTGAGTGAGCTGACTCATATTTATTGCGCCTTTATTTTGCGATTCATCTATCCATATTTCCCAAAAATAATCAGCACTAATCTCTGGATACGATCACCAGAGATTATTTCCGAAATTAATGAGTATCGCCTAAATCAGATACTACGAAGAGATACTTGTCATTAGATAGCAGATTAATCTGCTGTCTAAATTATAACGGTTTCGCAGTTTCCAGGTCGTAACCAACGCGCTGTGGATTACCTGATTTATTAGTTTTGTCAAAATCACTGTAGTTGATCATGATTTTAGCATAGCTAAGTGTAATCTGTTCCATAGGCTCACCTTCTGAATCAGCAGAAATAGAGTATCCACTAACCAGACAGTTTTCCAGGGTATAATCCATATATTCCTGTACCTTATCTGCACCAGTTCGTACGAACTTGATGACAACCTTTTTACCAGCACTACCAGTTACAGCTTCTTTAAAGATGGCTGTTACAGAATTATCAGCAGGTTTGGTTAAAGTGATTTCACTTAAGCTAGGACGAGTAGACTCACGGTTAGACAGATTACCGGCTTCCATTGAGATGCCACGACCGACTGCGAATTGGACAGACTGTACAGCAATATGATCTTTATAACCATCTGCAGTAACATTTCCTTTAATTCCGTCATATAGTAAATATATTGCCATTTTCCTTTTCCGTTTATGTTGTTGAAGAGTTTGAGAATATTAATTGAAATTGATAAATTAAACAACGCTATATGTATGAAATATTTACATATAGTTGCATATTGAAATTTATGTTAAAGCAGCCAATTTATCACATGAAACTGTATTGAAAGTCAAAAACTACTCGAATACTATCATTTGGCACTGTAATAGTGTCATCGCTAAAACTTTCATCCACTGGGAAAGCTAATTGTAAGTTACCACTAATTTGGTTTCGGTATGAGTACTGTACCCCAACCCCAACATCAACAAGCTGCCCCGTTGAGTTTTCTGTGCCATCAATAAGAGAAACAACCTCTCCCCAGGATGCATCCACGAAAAGATAGGGCGATAAAATCTTTCTCCAGTTACTGTCTCCAATATCGATATCCATAAACTCAGGAGCATTAAAAATCCAGTCAACACCAAAATATAGGGCATTATCTGCCGAAAATTGATTTGTCTGATATCCTCGAGATCTGGTTGGCCCAGCCAGAGAAAACTGATTGATTGATGACAAACTGGAACTTGCGAATTGGCCAGATCCTCGGTAAATAAGACGAGTATCAAGGTCCAGTAAAGGAACTTGCCAGAAAGTCAGTAAGGAGTAATTAACACCTAGTACATAGTAGTTTTTATCCTGGCCATCCTCAGCACCTTTATCAAAGCTACCAGAAAGCAATGAGATATCGCCCTGATGTAATGCCTTGCTTTCTTCATTTAGCACATCAAACCTGAAAACGAACGACAGGTTGGAAACAACATCATCTAGCCTGTCATCCTCTGCTCCACCGACTGCACCCAGGCGAAGTTGAGACTCAATTTCGTTGTATATAATATCGCCATAATAACTAGCCGTCCGGCTACGCTTAAAACGATAGGTTGCAGTGATGTCAGTCTGGGTGGTTTCGCCAAAAATCCCCAGATCATTAATAGTCTCATTATTCCCTTGACCAAGAACAAAATCATTAGAGGATCGGCCTATACCCAGGTCAAATCTGGGGCTGAAGACCCTGGATGAGTATCGCAGCTGATAATAGGTTGAGTTTTCGGGATCTACTGTTTTTAAAACCGCCAGCTTTAATTGATCAGCATTGCCAAGCGGATTATGCCAAAGCCCTTCAGCATAAACACGGTACTGGCCAGTCAGTTCAGATCCATGGTTATCAAATCGAATATTCGCATCATATTTGCGCTCATTCTTGACCAAAATTGATAGTTTTGTATCTCCTACCTGTGTACCCGGTTGAAAAAAGCCTGTCGCAATAACACCAGGAAAATCGTTGATTAAATATAAATTCTCTTCTACCAACTTATCAGTTACTGGTAATGTCAATAAATCATCAAAAGCTGAAGTCAGGACGTTACTTTTATAAATCTTATTATTTTGTACATCAACCTCTCCTAGAGTCCCTAATAATACGCTCAAGGTTACGATACCATCCCTAACCTGCTGCTGTGGAATATATGCCTTGGCTAATATAAAACCTCTTTCTCGGTAAAACCTTGTGATACGATCAGCAACAGTTTCAATCTGCCCCAGTGTTACACCACGTTTAGAGCGCTGTTCTCTGACCAGCCAGATAAGTCTTTGAACCTCAAGTTCGGACACATGCCGATCCTGTGTCTCTTCTTCAATCTCGACTAAAAGCTTAGAAACCTCTGCCAGTTCCTTTTTCGTAAAGCCAGATTCCTGAACCTCAAACTCCTGCATAAGATCAAAGCGTATGCCTTCGATAAGTTTATCGATGTCGGATTTAGTGATACCCAGCTCAGGAAACTCGACTATTCCCTCAATCTTAAATCGCTCAACATTCAATCTGGGGCCGGCCTGTGGATCTGGATCCCTGTCCCGTACGCTTGGAATATCAAGATCCTTGAGCAATGACTTTCTTTCCATTTTTGGCATTTCAGTAATTTCCGGCATACTGAAGAAATCAGCCGATAGATCGGATGAGGTCAAGACTCCAATCGGAATCAGCAAGAGTAGTAAGTAAAGCTTTTTCAATTTTAATTCCATTACATAATTCTGATGTACTAATACCAACCAGGTATTAGAAACAATATTAACTAGAGGTTCAAGTTTGTCAGGTAATATCTAATTGCAGCGAGATTTTTTTTGACAGGCATTGCAGCTACCCAAAATCTAACGCTGAATGATCAGGCATTCTGTTAAAAGGCAACCGAGACTGTTGTATCTTCTTCTTGATCATCCTCTCTTAATTCATCATCGTAAAGTTGATCTCGAGGCATACGGATAGATATATCTACAGAGCTATAGTTTCTCAATTCTGTAAAGATAGCAGGATCAATATCGCCCAAAGACTCAATTTCTACTAATTGCTCACCAGATATAGCCTGTATGACACCTAGAGAACTAATATCGAGTCCCGTTGTTTTCAAGTTATCAGGCTGCTCTGGATGAAAAAATATGCTGTTAGTTTTTGCATCGATAAAAATCGCCCCGCTTTGTGGCACATCGAAAACAATCGGCTTCGAAGTTGAACCAAAGGTACCGTTCACAGCAAAAAAGGTGGCAGTATTAGCCGTAATATTTGGATTAGTATAATCAATGGTTTTTTCACCATAGAAGCTTCCATTTTCAGAGTTCATACGAAGCTTACCATTATCACGATTGACCGCAACGCTGCCTTTATTAACGATAATATCGGTATTTGATTCAAGGAAAATTTCACTACTACCCACTGTAGCCTGTAATTTATCGATCTCTAGAGTTCCAATTTGATCTATAAAAATCGAGCCAGCACCCGTATTAACCACATCCATTAGGGCTACCTGAGTATTTAATTTTTGTGCTTCAGAAGCTATCCCGCTATTGGATCTAATAGTTAATGAGTCAGCCAATAGATTATTTGCCGCCCCATTTGAATCACCAATCGCCCCATTCGTGGACTCGAGAGAAATTGAGTGATTTGGTGCCGACAGCAATTCCAGGCCGATATTACTTTGCGCTGTATAGTTGATATCTCCGCTGTTGGCAATGGTAGAAGTGGAGTCACTCATCAAGATATCAGCAGCTGAATTGAGGACAACAGACCCAGAGGAAGAAGTCAGGTTAGCATTTTGATCAATACCATTGTTAACCGTAGTGAGAAGGAGATCATCTACAGCAGTAACCTGTCCATTCAGCTGTAGACCTCCAGCACTAATGTCAACACCGGCTGTGGAGTTAACACTTGAATTAAAGGTTGCAGTTCCACTCGCGTTAAAAGTAATGCCAGAAGTCGAAAGAGCTATATTACTTGTTAGGTTACGCGAAGTAATATCAATAAAACCACTCGCATTCATCTTATTGATAGTTAAGTCATTCCCGCTATTATCGATAGTGACGTCGTGTGCATTCTCTACCCATAACTGATTCAAGCTATTAGCATCAGCACCACTTAAAAGTATATCCTGCGGGCCAAAGCTAGCACTATTAGCAGTCAGGCGTGTTTCGCCATTTACTATAAAACCGCCCTGCTGAGATATGTTGCCAGATGAAAAAATATTCAGGTTATTGGCTTGAAACCCGCCCAGATCAGTATTCACGCTATTGGTAACTAATACATCCCCAAGTGAGCCAGATGAAGCATTCAAACTAACCTGTCCATTCAAGCGATTACCTGAATTATCAAGCGTAATATCGTTGCCGGAAGTAGTAGTTAATAAAGTTAACCCTGCAACCGATAATCCATTTTCCCCGTCATCAATAGAACCGACCGCTGTTACGTCAAGATCACCATTGATAGTTGTGGAGTTAACTGTTATCTGATTTGCATCAGCAAGTGTTACATCCTGAGCTTTTGAAACAGTCACAATGTTTAAATCATTCGTAGCTACACCTAGAACTACGTTACCTTTACCAGAGCCCGCATTTAGTATAGTAGTACCATCAACCTTAATAGACGATGTACTATTTTCTGTAATATCACCAGATTGCGTTGTGACACTAAAAGAACCAGCGATACTTGATTGATAGGTGTTAGTACCCAGAATCACTCCATTGCTATCGGTCAAGCTAACATCTTTAGCATCTACAAAAGCAATCTGATTTAAATCATTTGTGAAAGTAGATAGTTTTACGTCTTCACCAGTTGAATCAATAATGGTATCTCCTGCCACTGTCCATACACCTGATTGAGAAGCCTCCAAAGCATCAATATTGAGGTCACCCGCCAAATTTAATGCAGCCAGATTTAATGTTGCAATATTTGTAATATCTACATTCTGTAACTCCCCACCAGAATTAGATTTCACATCTACTGTGTTCTGGAAATTATTACCCGGATTATTTAACAAAACAGATTGGCCATCAGCAACTCTGAAATTAGTGGCTCCATCCACACTGATAGCACCAGATTGTGTCAGATCGTAAGCTCCCAATGAAATAACATTCAATGTTCCTTTTACACTTGCTGAGGAGATATGAATAACATTGCTATTGGTGAAATTAACATCAAAAACTTCGCTATTACTGAGACTGATTTCCCCTGAGAAATCATTTCCAGAATCGGTCAGATCGATAGCGCCTGCTCCAGCATTAATCGTTACCGCAGCAGCATTTGCTTGTTGAATGATGGGACCAGATTGTTTTATGCCTGTAGCATCCACCTTAAAGATGCCAGAGCCAATATGCGATTCACCAAATACCAAATTATCGGTATCGGTAATAGTTACTTCATTGTTGCCACTGTTATTTAATGAAACAGGGCCAAGAAACTGATTACCTGCCTGACCTAATACGATACTACTAGCACCAGCATTAAAAATTATATCCTGAGCAGGACCGCTAGTAGGTGATTGTTGTATTAAGGTTGTGCCAGTTTGTTGAGAGACCCCGACACTATTGAGTACAAAGCCCACCATACGGATATCGCGGAGTTGAATGGTATCGAAATCGCTAATTTTCACATTGGCTGCACTACCGATAGAGAGACTGCCAAAATTATTAGACGAGTTAAGCAGGCTTATATCATAACTGCCTGAACCTAAATTTACATTATTTGCAATCAGTTTGTTGTTTCCAACGATAGGTGCGTTGCTGGAGGTTACTGTTAAATCATAGATTCCAGCATCTACTATACCCAGTCGGGTTTCTGAAGAAGTCCCAGAATTATTAAAAACAACAGCCCCTGAACTATTAGTGTCGAAACTGATCAATCCTGTCAAAGCGTTATTTGAATTTTCCAACAGGATTGATCCATTTGCCTGTAAATCCAAATCCCCACTTGATACAAGAGCTTGAGTACTGGTATCACTGATACTTCCACCACTAACGACAGTTAACTTATCATTGCTATCGGTCTGTAAAAGGGATATTGCATCTTTTTCATCTATCTCTATTTTTGCATTAGAGTTCGTCACAGACAATTGGGCAACATTGGTCAGCAATTTATTCCCAGTAGTATTATCCACACCGATAGAATCAAGGTTCAGTGAATGACCTGTCAGGGTATAGCCTCCACTATTATCAATTTGATGAGCTGAAAGACTGAAAAAGCCGCTACCGGTATTCAGGTTAAAATCATTTGAAATTGTTATTAACCCCGAAGCACCCAGATTTCCAACAGTCAGGCTTGTTTTATTCTCATAAGCAACCGAGATAAATTGGAAAGAAGAGTTCTTGACCACGAACTCACCTTTTCCAACTGAGCCATCACTACTTAAAGTGACTTGATCATTATCATCCTGACCAGAAATAACCAAATTTCCTGCTTGCACCGTGTCTGTTACTGACTCAACCCCGGTATAAGACACTGAAGCCAGAGCGGGAATCGTGGTATTTTCATAGAGATGAGTCGCTATTTTGCTGACATAATCAACCGAGTAGGTAGCGGTCTCAAAATTGGCTATAGATCCATTAATGATCAAGGTATCGGAGTCGGAAGAAGAGTTATTAGCAAAAGCCAGAGTACCACCAGTTGATGAGACTTCACCATTGCCATTAAATAAGGCAATAATGGCATTATCGCCATTAAGATTTACCGTAACTTTATCATCTCCTGCACCACCATTAATTCGACTAACGATATCAGCATCAGTTTGAGAGCCAATAGAACCACTAGCCCGAATTTCAAAATTATCTACTCCTGCCCCTCCCTGCAAAATGTTGAAATTAGTAAAGCTAGTTGAACTTGTACCAGAAGTAACAGATCCAGAGTTGTTGCCGGTAATGATCCATGTGCTGCCTGAATCAGAAGCCCTTAAAATACTAGCAGTTCCATTACCGTTGATACCTTCGATATTTCTTATTCCAGAAACTCCATCAAGTGCAGTGGCAACTGTTTTATCTACGACCGCCTGTGAACTGAAGTCTATAGTATCGATGGCATAAGGATTATTATCTAGATCCAGAGGATGAGTTCCACCATCTATATCACCATCAATATCACCATTAGCTTCAATCAAAAAATTATCGGCTAAAGTTCCACCTGTAATATTGTTAAAACCTTCAAATTGCGATGTGAAGTTATCACCATCTTTAACAGTACCCTGATTACTAACAATGACTTTAGGGTTATTTATATCAGGGTCAGATAAATTATATATCCGCCAGAAATTATTCGTATTGCGGCCAATCAGTTCTGCATTTCCATTTGCCTTGAATCGTTCAATATTTGAGAAATCATCTTGCAGATTAACGATTATTGAATTGGTCATAAAAGACATATCCACAAAATCACTGTCAGACTCTGACACTGATAAGAAACCACCATCTACCATTCCGCTTATCGATGATGCGTTCTCTTTATAGTTAAAGGTATCGTTCTGATTGTTGCCTGTCAGGTTTTCGATGTCAGAAAATTTGGCAATACCTGTTACATTCCCAACGTTTGCATTGGTTATATTCCAGGTCGTACTTGTGGTTCTTTGACTGATTATTTCATCATCGCTTAAAAGCCCGCCATCAATCGATCCTGTAATACCCCCAGTAGCACCAAGGTAAAATTTATCGACGACATTATCAGAACCTGATAATTTTTCCACGCTGGTAAAATAGCTGCTGGATACAGTCACTACATCGGTTCCAGTGATATACCAGTCGGTACTCGCTGCACGAGTATTAATCACCTGATCAGTGACTGTTCCCGCTCCACCTTTGACTTCTCCACTGATACTGCCATCATCGCCTACCGTGAAGTTGTCATCAACATTATCCGCACCGGTCAGGTTTTCAATGTCACTAAAGGTATTGCCGGAAACACTTCCACTATTTGGATTTGGACCACTGATTGTCCAATCTGTTGTAGCGATTAATTCACTTGCGATTTCATCATTGGTATTAACTCCACCATCTATAATCAGGTTGGCGTTTGTTCCCTGAAGATTGAAGGTGTCGGTCTGGCTGTCTGAGCCCTTCAGGGATTCAATACCGGTAAAGCGGGTGCTGGATACGGTCACTGCATTTGTGCCAGTGATGTTCCAGGCTGTACTCGCTGTGAGGGTACTCAGAACCTGGTCGTTGCCTCCCGCTCCACCTTTAACTTCTCCACTGATACTACCTCCATCAGCAACGGTAAAGGTATCGTTGTAATCCCCTGCTCCAGTTAATTTCTCCATACTTGCAAAGGAAACCACAGTATTAAATGTCCCTTTATCAAAATCATTGATAGCCCAGAAACCATTAGCCTCAGTTCCATTGATTAATTCATCAACTCCAGTACCTCCCGTTAATGAATCAAAACCAGAATAACTTGTAGTACCATCAATATTTCCGCTACTAACGGATGTTACCGTCCATAGGTGACCAATGTTATAGCCTTGAAGCGTGTTGGTTACTGAATTGTTCGAGTTTACATGCTCAAAACCTGTTATATCGAAATGCCCATTTATGAGTTTATTTGGTGTAGCCGTACCATCAATTTCAACTACGACAGACTGTGCAGCGGCTGCTCCACTCAAGTTGGCAGGGGTATAGAAATTGATAACATCATTGCCGTCGCCACCATTAATCAACCCGGTGATATCCCCATAAACTGGGGTTGACGCTCCACTACCCTGAAAATTGAAGGTATCATCACCACTCCCCCCAACCAGTGTTGCAAATCCAGAAAAGCTAAAACCACCAACAGTTCCAGAATTATCACCAGTGATATTCCAGGTACTTCCACTATTGCTACCTTGCAATGTCGACTGACTACCACCTAAATAAGAGTCGATATTTACGAATCCAGCATTATTTCCCATGATCACAGTAAATGGAGTTAAAATACTGCTAAAGTCCACCGAATCCAGATTATCGATTAAGTTATCGTCATTACCACCATTAATGTTACTAATAAAACTGACGCTGGTAATATCAAACGAATCAGGATCCTTGATGCTGCCTTTTAGCGATTCCATTTCTCTAAAGGTATAGATAAATCCGCCAGCTTCCAGGGTACCTGAGTTTGCACCGTTTACAGTCCAGAGATTTTCATTGGTATCATCAACCGAAAATACAAATGAATCTTTTCCTGATTCATTGCCACCAGAGATATCCAAATTCCCCACATCAACAGAAATTTGGAAACTATCATCCAGAGCACCACCAATCAGATATTCCATAGAACTGAAAAGTCGTGTACCGACACTATCTGTGATTCGGTAATCCGTACTATTTAATGACCAGGTATTAATATCATCGAACGCTGTCAGATAATCTGTTGCACTACCACCCACAATCACCTGGATATTCGTGAACGAAGCCAGTTGTTTAGGTGATGTATTTCGATCAAATAGTGTCCCGTCTGTCGCCGATGTCAAAGTCCAGTCATTGCCCTGATTGGGTCCTGTCAATTTATTAGTTCCTTCTGCACCATCAATGGTGCCAATCGATGCACTTAATACTATTGTAAAATTATCATCTGCAGAGGAACCGGTGAGTTTTTCGATACTGGTAAACAGGCCAACACCATCTACCGTTCCACCATTATCAGAATTTATCGCCCAGCTAGTAGTAACAGTCCGTTCGCTGATCAATTCATCACCAGTACCACTTCCACCATTAATCTCTGTGGTAATGCCACCTGTAGCAGCCAGAGTAAATGTGTCTACAGCGTTATTAGAGCCTGTTAAGGTTTCAAAACCAACGAATGAGTTAATACCCGTAGTTGACCCGGTATCAAGCGAGCTGATTGTCCAGGCCCAATTCGACTTTCCTGTATAAGCTAGAGTATCTCCGATTACACTCCCCCCATTGATGACACCAGTAATACTTCCAACTTCTGTAAAAGTGAAGTGATCCAGGGTGTCGTCAGATCCGGTTAAACTCTCGATACCGACAAACTGCGTAACACCAGTTGTACTACCACCATTTAGAGTATCGACATTCCAGTACCATACAGTACTGGTACCGCTGTAAGCCAGGGTATCACCACTACTGGTGCCGCCGGTAACAACCCTTGAAACACCGGCTCCTTCAGCGACAGTAAATATGTCTGCTGCTGAATTCGATCCAGTCAAATTTTCAATGCCAGTAAAACTGGGTACAGCATCCATTGATCCATTATTAGCACTAGAGATTATCCAGTTGGTAGTACTGTTAGCCTGGCTGATTAATTCGTCATCCGCGCTTGTGCCACCATTAACAGCGATACTAATATTACCAGTCGAATTTAAGGTGAATGTATCAGTAGCATTATCGGAACCTGTTAAAGTTCCTATACCAGTGAAATGCGCAATGCCCGTTGAACTACCCTCATCTGGCGCGCTAATAGTCCAAGCCCAATCACTGGTTCCCGTATAAACCAATTGATTTCCACCGCCTGTCCCTCCGACGAGGTCACCCGTAATTTGCCCACCTTCGTAGACTTTGAAAATATCGTTTACACCATCCACTCCGGTCAGGTTTTCCATACCATCAAAATTAAAAGCTGCATTGATAGTACCCTTCCCTACATCACTGATTATCCAGTTAGCAGCAGACGACATAGCGTAAACTAATGTATCACTTGCACTGCCACCAGTTAATGAAGAAAAGCCTGTATAGGCGATAGTTCCATCAACCGTTCCTTCATCCGTAGTGGTAGCATTCCATGTATGAGAAAGATCGAAACCTCGCAAAGTATTATCAATACTCGCGTTTGCGTTAATAGTTTCAAATCCGCTGACGTCTATCCATCCATTGGTCAAGTTGTCAGGGTCTCTGTTACCGTCGATCTGCACTGTTACAGCTTTTGGGGCTACACCATCCAATAGATTCGCCGCTGTAAACAAATTGATAGTGTCACTACCACTTCCACCTTCAAGCACGCCATCTATCTGCCCATATACAGGCGTGCCCACACCGCTGCCAATGAAATTGAAAATATCATTTCCGTCCCCACCCAACAGATTCCCGAAGCCACTAAATCGAGCGCCATCTAACGTACCGGCACCAACCCCATCTATATTCCACGTACTACCAGTGGCACTTCCCTCCAGAGTGCACTGGTCACAACCGCCATAGCGTTCGATATTGACAAATCCAGGTTCTGATCCCATTACATAGGTATATGCGGTACCTAACCCTGCAAAACTCACCTCATCCTGATTATCTGATGTATTATCTTCAAGGCCACCATTGATTTTACCAATAAAAGAAGTATTGCTAATAGTAAAGGTATCAGGGTCACCATTACCTTTTATTGACGAAATGTTATTAAATGTATAAGTTTTGGTAGCAGCAGTAATTGTGCCAGAGATGCTGCTATCAACTGTCCAGGCATTTTCACTGCCATCGGTCTTCGAGAAAATGAAAGAATTGGTTCCGCCACCGCCGTTAATACTCAAATCTCCGTAATCAGCGGTAACGTCAAAAGCATCATTCAGGTTACCACCAGTCACTGAACCCATAGAAGTAAAATTGGTAGGCCCAGAATTATCTATCGTTACTTCGACATGACCTTGAAGAGCACCATCAAAAGTCCAGGTATTAGCAGAGTTCCAACCAGTTAGTGAATCGGTAATAGAACTGCCTCCTTTCAGGGTCTGGATATCTTGAAAACCAGCTAAAAGAGTATCACTTCCATCCTTAAGCGTACCGGTATAAACATTGGTAAGTGTCCAAAAATTCTTCGTGCTCGGACCTTGAATACTATTAGCCCCACCACCTCCAACAATAGAGTTGACACTGCCCAATGATCCAAAGATAAAATCATCATCTGCACCGGAACCATTCAATGAATCGATATCTGAAAATTCTTTTACGATGGTAGCAGTTGTCTTATCCTGCAATTCGCCACCATTTGTACTGGTAATATTCCAGATGGTTTTAGTCGTTCTTTGGTTGGTGATAGTGTTTCCAGCATCTGTTCCACCAGCGATAGAACCAGAAAAAACACCACCGTCCTGTATATAAAATGTATCTACTACGGCATCAGATCCAGTCAGTGTTTCAATGTTGGAAAATGAATCAAAGCTGTTCATACTTCCCGATTCATTTCCATCAATATACCAATTGGTCGCTGTAAACCACTCATTGATAATTTCATCCCCAGCACCTGTTCCACCATCAATACTGCCATTAAATGTAACTGAATCCACCGCGTGAAAAATATCTGCAACGTCATTTGCGCCGGAAATTTTTTCTACACCTGAAACCGCCAAAAGTACGGTTGTATTATCTACATCTTTTACAGCCGCTTGGGCAGAACCGGTAATTTTCCAATGAGTAGTAGCAGTTCTTCCATTGATAAGCTCATCGCCTGCACCACTACCAGCAGTGACAGTACCAGAAAAAATTCCAGTATCTTGAATGTAAAAAGTATCCGCAACCTTATTCGATCCAGTCAAAGTTTCTATACCAGAAAAAGAATCGAAGCTATTCATTTTCCCAGATTCATTTCCATTTATGTACCAGTTTGTTACCGTTGACCACTCATTGATAATCTCATCTCCTGTACCCGCCCCACCATCTATGTTTCCAGTGAAGGTAAATGTATCTTCCGCATGATATATATCGGCAACATCTGTCGCCCCAGTGAGGTTTTCAATACCTGAAAAAGAAAATAACTGAGTTGTATTGTCTGTATCCTTGACAGTCCCCTGATTAGCACCGCTAATAGCCCAATGTGTGGTTAATGTTCTTACATTAGTAATTTTATCAATAACCCCTGCTCCACTTCCTCCATCTATTGACCCTGTAACCTTTCCAGAATCTTCGATTATGAAATTATCAGTATTCGTCCCGCCAGTTAAAGTCTCAAAATTTGTAAACTTGGTAACAAGTTCCTTATTACCTGCTGGGATGCTATTAGTAGCCAAATTATACGTACTACTTACAGCACCACCATCAGTACCGTCTATTCTCCAGATATTAGCTGTGTCTCCACCTAACAAGGTATTTGCATTACTACTGTTTGCTGTCAGTGTTTCTATATTTATGATATCGAATACATTAGCGGTGAGCGTACTTAAGCTTGCATCTAGTTGTACTGTAACAGCCGTCAATTTCGCAGTCAGATTAACCGTATCATTGGTAGAACCGGCCGCACCGTCACTCCATCCATCTATTAAACCGGTTACATCTCCTGCATCTTCGATAATAAAATTATCGGTACCCGTCCCGCCAGTTAAATTCTCAAAATTTGTAAACTTGATGACACCTTCCTTATTATCTACTGGGATGCTATTAGTAGCCAAATTATACGTACTACTTACAGCACCATCATCAGCACCATCTATTCTCCAGATATTAGCAGTGTCTCCACCTAACAAGGTATTTCCCTTACTACTGTTTGCTGTCAGTGTTTCTATATTTGTGATATCGAATACATTAGCGGTGAGCGTACTTAAGCTTGCATCTAGTTGTACTGTAACAGCCGTCGATTTCGCAGTCAGATTAACCGTATCATTGGTAGTACCGGCCGCACCGTCACTCCATCCGTCTATTAAACCGGTTACATCTCCGCCGTTAGAAATGTAAAACGTGTCTGCAACTGAACCACCGGTTAAATTTTCAATTTGTTGAAAATCGCTCACATTATTAGTGTTAAGGTTTCCTGAATCTGATCCAGTTATATTCCAGATATTCGTATTGTCTGACCCAATAAGCGTATCGCTGCCAGCTCCCCCATAAATATTACTAACATTAATTGAATTAGAGCGGACACTAAATGTGTCATTGCCAGCAGCGCCATTCACTGATCCTGAGAGACTGGTTCCTATTTCAAAGCTATCAGCTCCACTGTTGCCGTTTATGGTTAATGTACCGTTGACTGAAATTGAAGAGGTAGAGATAAATTTAAAAGTGTTATCTCCTGTTCCATTGGTATTATCGGTACCACCATCAATGGTAATATTAACTGAATCACCTTTGCCTGTGGTCGAATTAATATGACTACCAGCGCTTAGTTGGAAAGTTGCATCTGAATCATTAAGGCCAAAATTAAAATCCAACGAAGTAGTGTAGTCTCCATGACTAAGATCACTATGACCATGAATATCATTTCCGGAGAGTGTTAAGCTACCTTGAGCATTGACGGTCAAGTCACCATAAACAGTCACATTCCCAATTTCAGTTGTACTACTGGAATTATTAAAAACAATATCTGCTTGTGCATCTCCTTGATTGCTAAAACTAACCGCTCCCAAAAAATCATTGCTAGCACTGTTTAATGTGATATCAGAATTTGAATTGGAGGTAATGAAACTGGAAGTGGAATCCACTGCAACTCTGGTACCGGTTGCCTGCGTAATACCACCACCGGTAGCGGTAACCGATAAAGCTCCTGCGATATCAATATTTCCAAGAGTTAAACTACTACTATCTTTTAAAGTCAGGTTTTGTGCTTTGGTAACATTAACCTGACCTACAAAATCATTATCCTGGTCAAGCGTTATTGAAGAAGGCGTATTTGAAGTAAACGTTGAGATACCATGAATCGATAGCGTATTGTTTGCATTATTGGCGATTGTTCCTCCTGCTATAACGGTAAGGCTACCACAGGCATCATTTACACCTGTTCCACAGGAGGCATAGATATCATTAGCAATATCTGTCTGGCTTGTGGATAATGTTTCAGTGATGATATCACCTAGAGTTGCAATGCCAGTCATCGTCAGTGACACATCACCACCAGGGCTAGTTGTACTATCTGCTCCAAATTCAGATCTGTTGTAGTCGGTATTAATTATATGACCAGCACTGCTAAAATTCACACCTGATGCAGTAAAGCTCCCCCCCCCGGTATAGATATCAGCATTAATACTAACATTGCCCCCACCAATATCATCATGATTAGCGTTCAGGACAATATTTTGTGTATCCCAAGAGGTACCGATAGTATCGAAAATGCCTGCATTGATATAGATACTATTCTTGGCATTTAATTTAATAGATGGGACAGTAGGGCTGGAATACCCACCGGTATTATTGAGCCCCCCCATTGTAGAATTATAATTATAGCCCCGATCAAAATAGATATCGTTGCCCGCATTAACGGTAATATTTCCACCAGGGTCAATCTGAGTCGTATCCGAAATTTCACTCCAGGAGTCATCATCGTTTACCCACAGCCCCCCCAGCCTGACATCACCTGTTGTTGTGGTGATAGTGATATCGCCACCCCCATTACCGCTTGAAGTGTCAATGGTGCCATTGTTAGTATAACTGGTTGGGGTATTCCCTCCTTCGCCGCCAACAGTGAAATCCCCACCCCTGAGATCAATATATGAATCATTTCCAATTTTAACGGACCCGTTTGCGTATAGATTGATGTTTAATGAGTCCCCCGAATAGTCAGAGTCCAAAATACCATTGTTAGATGTAAACTCAATATCGTGGTAAGCATTCAGGGTAAGTGAATTTTCTCCTGTGTTGTTGTAATCCCCTCGTCCGTTATAATCTAAAATCGCATCAAAGATGATATCGCCATTTTGTCCACTCCCTGATGCGGTCGTCTTTATTTCTACAGAGCCGTTATTTAAACCACCTCTTATCGTGTCTACTGTAATCGTTGAATCTGTCCCGGTGTTTGATGGCGTGTAAATGGTTGGGTTGGCACCTGTGGAAGTGTCTATATTGGCTGTGTTAGTATCTTCAATTGTAATATCATAAGGGTCGATCAACCACAACCCACCCAGACCGTTTGAAGCCGATACATCGGGTACAACAGCTATTGAAAATCCTCTTTTCCCCGAGGTTTCAATAAAACCACCATTACCTGCTAAACTGCCACCACGGGCGAAAAGGCCGCCATAGACACGTGCTGTATCATTTGCATAAGTGATTATTTTCCCACCATCACCAGTAAATAAGGCGTCAGCAAAAGCATTGCTCCCTGAACCCAGGTAAACAAACTCGGCATTTCTAATAGCACTATTCAACCCTTCTCGGTCGCCACCTATTAACAGCTCACCACCACCATTCGCACCACTCGCATTGACTTCGCTATTATCGAGTAGCCCTACCTTTTCACCTAGAATCTTAATCTGGCCACCAGTACCAATATTTCCCGCCTTTGCAGAAATTGTAGCCTGCCCCTTAAGCTCTGTAGTATCGACAGCATGCAGCTCAATCATACCTGCCGAGCCTGTTGTACTATCCGCCTGAATACTACCGCTGTGTTCGATATTTTCACCCAGGATGACTACGCCGCCTGCGCCATTATCCTCAATCGAAGAAACATCGATTGAACCGGAATTCACGACATCCGCACCGGCGCCCAATGTAAAGGTACCATCCTCATGAACGACAACGCTGGTAGCCTGTTCGATATCACCTGAATTGACTGCCTGTGAAAAAACATCCTGACTGGTGCTACCGGTCAATAGAACCCGACCTCCTTTAGCCCTAATATCACCGCTATTTATTACCGCAGGGTCAACACCTAATTCATCCTGCAAGATAGCCTCGGTAACTTGCACACCCAGCAGGCCCTGCTGATCGAATGTCAGTACTGCAGTTTTACCTGCAGCTAGACTGATACTTCCAAGTTGCGCAGATATAACACCTTCATTTGAAACCTGCTTACCGATCAGTGCAACATTCCCACCAAGGGATGCATTAATAAGACCACTATTGATTATGCTGCCTTCACTACCAATAACTTCGTTAAAGAAATAGTCTCCATTCATAAAATCCGATGGGGAAATATCCAGGCCGGATGCAATTAAACCGCCAACATTGACTGAAGCTGTGTTGCCAAAAAAGATCCCGTTCGGGTTGACCAAAACTACCTGTCCATTAGCGTTGATTTGCCCAAATATCTGGGAAGCATTATTTCCAAGAATTCGATTAAGCGAAATCGCGGAGGCATTTGGCTGCAGGTAGTTAACCGTCTCGTTAGCTTTTACATTATAGCTATTCCAATTGATAACCTGAGATTGCGTGTTTTGGCGGATGGTGGTGTTCAAACCATTGGTGTTGATGGAACCCGAGCCACCTACAATATTTCCACCAACAGGAGCAGCCTGAGCTACTGGTATCAAACAGAAAGCAGCTAAAACGGATAACAAGCTGCTAACAATGACAGCTAAAGCCCCAGATCTTTGAAAAGATGAACCTTTTCGAAATGCTTTAATCGGTTTTACTGCCGATTCATCCATGTAATCCATTTGTTAAATCCCTAGTGATGCATAATCCCAAACAGGGCGATGTTGTCATTATCGAACGCGAAAACTATCATGTCGTCAGTTCCAGCATCATCAACCACCGCTGCAAAACCAGTGTGTCCAGTACTTTCGTAAGGGGGGGAGCAGGTGCCAACAGATTGTTTCTCAAGGGGGTGAGACAGTTGATAGATGTTTATATTGCCCTCAGGCGGAATCACAAAATTGGTATTAGAAGAAATACAACGCTCATTATTACCGTCTGACACTTGGTAATTACCATTGCTCGATGCAAGTGTGCCTGCGTCCTTGTCGTAGCCATACAAATTCCCCCTCCAAAAATTCGGAAATATTGTGGTTATTCTCGCAGCAGTGGCCGCCTTATTATTCTCAGTGTCAAAGACCACTTCGAAAGAGCCTGCGCCAAATCCAGTTCCCCCGCTAAAGGTGCCCTCTAGTTGGGATTCATCAGTGGTGCCTGAGACTGTTACTGCCGATACCTGTTCAATCACACCATCAACATATACTTCAACGGTACCCGTGTAGGCGCCCAGTGCCGGGGTCATCGCAATATCATAAAGCACATTGGCTGTTGGGCTAAACATCAGTACTCGATTGTCATAAACCAGGGCAGTGATATCGGTGTAATCGGTACCATTCAGGGTGGCTGTACCAGTGAAATAACCTTTAGGCTCAGCATTATCATCATTCGTAATCATCCCCTGTCCACTGTAGCTGCTGGCGCCCAGTGTAGCTCCCTGGATATTGCTAACCACCAGGGTAAAGGTTTCATCCGTTTCAAAATACGTATCGCCATTGGCGTAGACACTGACGTTTGCGGTGGTGCTTCCGGCAGGGATGGTTAAT
>JBNKPX010000002.1:0-70131 GCA_050295575.1 Gammaproteobacteria bacterium
ATTCGAACTAAACCGAACCTCGAAAGTGGGTGCCAACAATCTGTTTATTGCCGATATAGCCACTGTACAGGCCATCACAGGGCGCACAGACAGGCTGTCGCAGATCGATCTCATCTTATCCAGTCAGCAGGATATAGACTGGATAAAACAACGCCTGCCTGAATCTGTACAGCTGATCGATATCACCCAGCAAACCAATGGCGTGGTGAGGCTTTCTGAAGCTTTCGAGCTTAACCTCACTGCGATGAGCCTGCTGGCACTGATGGTAGGTCTGTTTTTAATCTTCAATGCAATGAGTTTTTCTATCGTGCAACGGCGCAACCTGTTTGGTCGATTGCGCGCTTTAGGTGTCTTCCAGTTTGAGCTATATCGACTGTTACTCGCCGAGGCGCTGGTACTCGGCATCATCGGTACCTTTTTTGGGGTTCTGTTAGGCCAGTGGCTGGGCAAGGAGCTGACAGGCATCGTTGCTGAAACCGTCAGTCAACTTTATTACCAGGTCAGTACTGACGCTATGCAGATGAGCGGATTCTCTCTGGTTAAAGCGATCATTCTGGGTATAGGAGGTACCCTGCTCGCAACCCTGATCCCGGCTTTTCTGACGGCACGCATACCACCGCTGACTACCCTGTCCAGAGCTGCGCTGGAAAAATCCAGCAAACAAATTATCCCGTTACTAGGCGTCATTGGCTGTCTAATGCTGGGCACAGGTTTGATGGTTGCGTTTCTACTACCCGGTGGGGTACTGAATGCTTTTGTCGGACTATTTATAACGCTACTGGGATGCGCCTTAATGACCCCGTCTAGCCTGTTACTCGCCCAGTGGTTATTGGCTCGCCTCCCTTTAAAAGGTATCTGGCGTATGGCTACACGTGATATGGATAGACATTTATCGCGCTTGGCAACTGCAGCTGCAGCGTTGATGGTTGCCTTATGTGCGTCTGTGGGTGTCAGTATCATGGTCAGCAGTATGCAAAGCTCGGTTAGCGACTGGTTAAAGGAGTTACTCAATGCAGATGTATATATCGCAGCCCAGGGTTTTGAGCAGGGTTCTGTGTTAGACCCTGAAGAGCTGGCAATGGTGCAAAAAATGGAGTATTTGAGCGACATAAGCCTGTATAGAAATACCCGCATTACTCTTGATAACCGTTCTCTACGTCTGGTCGGAGCACGTCTGGCACAGGCCTCGCGTGCGGGATACCAGATACTTGCCGGTAATCCAGCAACCGTCTGGGATGAATATGATCAGGGTTCTATTTTTATATCCGAGCCATTGGCTAATCGACTAAAACTGGGCACCGGAGACAAACTCACACTACCTACCCTGAAAGGCAAAACTGCATTCACCATCGCAGCGATTTTACGTGATTACTCCAGTGAACACGGTCGCATCTATATGCCTCTCAAGGTTTATAGAAATTACTGGGATGATGATACGGTGAATACCATGGCAATATTTTCAACCCAGCTTGCAGCTACAGATCTGATGCAATATGCACAGGACTACTTTGGCTTGGAAAACGATCTGGTTTTTACCAATGCTCGTGCAATCTATGATGAATCGATGGTTATTTTTGAACGAACCTTTCGTATCACCGAAGTGCTAAGACTACTTTCCATGCTGGTAGCCTTTATCGGCATTCTGACCGCGCTAATGGCCATCCAGCTGGAACGGCGCAAGGAATTCGCTGTATTACGCGCACTGGGTCTGACTCGACTGCAGGTGAGTCAGCTCATCGTGATTGAATCACTACAACTGGGACTGGTATCTGCATTGATAGCCATCCCGGCGGGGATAGCCATGGCCTGGGTACTTACCGACTCAGTTCAGTTACGCGCTTTTGGATGGAGCATGCCACTACAAATCACCGCCAGTCCACTGTGGATGACCCTGTTACTCGGTTTGCTGGCTGCATTAATCGCAAGCCTATATCCGGCCTGGCATGCAAGTCGTCATAATCCAGCTGGTCAGTTACGCGAGGATTAAGAATGAAAATTGCCACCGTCCTTTGCCTGTTATTACTGATATCGGCCTGTGATTCATCCACACAACCAGACCAGCCTGGCGAGAGCTTAAGTGTCAGTCGCGCGATGCAGGCCTTACCTGATGCTGGCTTTAAACGCGCTGAGACTATTCGTGAATTTAGTTTCCCCGCAGACCATGGCCCCCATGAAGAATTCGCTACAGAGTGGTGGTATTTTACAGGTAATTTAAATTCAGATGCAGGTGAAGCTGTAGGCTATCAACTGACCCTGTTTAGATTAGGCATGAAGTCTGCTTCAGTGAATGATATCTCACCCTGGCGTACTCACCAGTTGTATATGGGCCATCTTGCCGTTAGTGATATCAACAATCGCAAGCATTACAGCGATGAACGCTTTAGCCGAGCAGCTGTAGGACTGGCTGGCGCAGAAACCTACCCGCTCAAGGTATGGTTAGGCCCCTGGACTATATCTGGCGCTCAGAATGGCTTATTCCCTATCAAACTAAACGCTGAAAATGATGATATTGCAATCGATTTAATCTTACAGGACTCGGGTAAGCCTGTTGTATTGCAAGGCAACAAAGGGCTCTCACAAAAGAGTGCCGCAGCAGGTAATGCCTCATATTATTACTCGTACACTCGCCTACCCACACAAGGAAGCGTACGTATAGCTAATCGAAACCTGAGCGTTACGGGAAGCTCCTGGTTTGACCGCGAATGGTCCAGCTCAGCACTGGCAAAGGATCAACAGGGCTGGGACTGGTTTTCACTGCAACTGGATGATCAGCGCGAAATCATGTTCTATCAACTACGCGACAAACAGGGGCATACACAGAGATTCAGCGAGGGCGTTCTGATCAATAGCAACGGTCAATCACAAAAGCTCAATCTGGATAACACTCAACTAAAGCCATTGTCTACATGGCAAAATCCACAGGGTGTGAGATATCCAGTTAGCTGGTCGCTTAAGATACCGGAGATAGATATCGACCTACGAGTAGAGGCAGCCTTTAATGATCAGGAAATGCGTCATAGCGTGCATTACTGGGAAGGCGCCGTAGTGGTTAGTGGTAGCCACAGCGGGAAAGGATATCTGGAACTAAGTGGATACGAAAAATAAAACACTGTGGTTTATTCACTGATAGTTAAAACAGCAATTTCACCTAAATCCGTAGTTTAAGGTTTAAAATAATTGATAAAACGGGGAAGCAGCTTGCTTCCCCGTATTAACTTAAGGAACCTCTGATTATTTCAGAGGTTCCTTCGGCACAGGGATGTGCCGCCAAAATCAATGACTGCAAGCCTTTGATTTTGAGAGAAAAGCGAAAATCGCATTTTTCGTTTTTCTCGCTCAAAGAATTCATGGATGAATTATTCAGAACTTCCTTAAGCTTGTAAGGCTGATAATCGTTTTCCATCTGAGATTATTCTATCTGGGCTAGCTGTGCCCCCTCTCTGGAAACATAGAGTACGAGGTTTAAAGGGTCATCTTCATCTGCATGAAAGAAGCCCTGACTGTCCCAGGGTACCAATGTGGGAATATCTCCTAAAGCGGTATCGCGAATTTCGGTATTATCAAATTGAATTTGGAAACGACACATTGTTGATCGACAGTCATTAGCAATCACGTTGACACCTACATATTGTTTATTATTGATACTATTCAAAATCTCATTTTGTGCCCAGTAGCTCCAGCCAGGATCAGGTTCTTCATATTGAAGCTGCTGATCTAAAGTGTTTATCTGAGCTGAGATCATTTCCTGTTCAGCCATTTTTTGCTGGTAAGGTTGTAATTCAACATCTTGATCAGTATCTGTTGCACTAGTCTCCTGATAAGTCTGCTGGTTGTCATGTATTAGTTGAATGTTTTCTGCTTGATTGATCTGCGTTGTCTGTTGCAAGTCCTTTAATTGTATTTGAAGACTTTTTAGATCTTGTTGTAGATAAGAAATCTCATCCCGAGATTGCTCCAGATCTGAGTTGTTAGTTGTGGTTTCTGTAGGTATTGATTTGAGGGCCAGTGATTTTACCTGACCAGAGTTTTCCTTATTTGTTACAACCCACAAAATTGCCAGTCCGCATATAAAGCCAATGATAGTTGCTGTAAATTTATGTTTAGTTTTCATATTTTAGTTCCATAAAAGAGTGGCAGAGATAAACAGCTCTGCCACAAATCAACATCGCGATTAAGGATTGATTATTGATAATGTCTTAGCTTTTACCGGCATCACTTATTAAGTGAAACCGTCAGCGAGACTATTCGTCAACACGGTAGCTCACCAGAAAGGAGGGATTTCCATTATAACGTGGGGGCACTGTGCATCTGAATACCGTGTAACCAGAATTCGCGTACATTGGCTGCGAGGGGTAACTCAGTTTTTGTGGTGTGGAGGAAGTACCAGTCGATGAACGAGTGGTGAACCAGCCCGATGCTCCAGTACTTGTTGCACTCTGTGTCGCAAGTGTGCAACTAATATTGGCGAAGTAATGCATATCCTTGACATAAAAATGTCCATCCTGAAGAGATGTATCAGCAACGGTTTCTTTTACAACGGGACAGTCCATATGCAGATCAACCAAGGAGCTGGCATTATTATAAGCGCGTCCATAAGAATACCTTGCGTTACCAGATGAGTATGCATCGACACATTCCGCTGCCGCATATATTTTTCCATCAGCAGCGAAGGCGGGTGGGGTAAGTCCGAGGGCAAAAAGCAAGCCTACTACAGATGAAGTCGTGATCGACTTTTTCATAGATTTTCTCCATTTAACATTTAGTTTCAACCTTGTACCAGTTCAAAACATCTCCATATTTCCATTAAGTGAACTGGTTTCAATAGAGCAACTACAAGTAAACTCAGGTTTGAGACTAGTTGCAAAATATCATCAGTTCTATGAAATAGCGCACAGATAATTGTGATATATTCACATTTAAAATTCGTAAACTGACTGATGGTAGAATTTTTAGCTGAAGCTTAAAAGCTTTGGAACCTTTGATCTATACTCCGATAACATCAGCATTGGTTTATCTAATAAAAGGCTTATACTGTGATAAAATAAAATCATGAGAACTATGCAGATAACAAAAAGCAGGCAATCACGATATTTGCACTGTCACTTATCCCCTGTTGGCAACAGGAATTAATCTAAAAATAATCTGGAGATAATATGGATCTTATTCAAGGCTTATTGCTAATTACTTCAATTCATCTTTTAGCAGCCGCATCACCTGGACCTGATTTTGTACTTGTATCACAACAAACACTGATAAATGGTCGAAGAGCAGGTTTAATGTGTAGCCTTGGAATATCACTTGGTCTTTCAGTTCACATTCTATATTCTGCTTTTGGTTTAGCAGCCGTAATTGCCAGCTCTATTTCAGCGCTATGGGCAATAAAAATATTTGGCGGTAGTTATTTGATTTACCTGGGCATCAAAGGAATCAGGTCCAAATCCTCAAATAATTCTGAACAGAATAATAATGTTAATATCAGTAAATCATCTTTAAAAATAGTTGCTGTTGGTTTTCTTTGTAATGTATTAAACCCAAAGGCACCTATCTACTTCATATCTCTATTTACTATTGTTTTATCTCCAGATATGCCTCTATATCATATTGCTATTTACGGCCTGTGGATGATGTGCATTCAGTTCATCTGGTTTTCTCTGGTGGCTATTTTATTATCAAAGCCGGTCATCAATAGAAAATTTAAGAGATTCAGCCACTGGATTGACCGTGTATTAGGAGTAGCAATGATCGGACTTGGGTTAAAAATTATTGCAACACGTACCAACTAAATGTAACGATCAATTCAAATGTATTTTGACACGGAAAAATGGTTAGCCACTTCCAATGTGCTAATGATTTGAAACATTCATAAAAAATTAATTCCAGGGAGATTCAATCATGACATGGGAAAGATTTGGATATATTTGCCGTAAGGCAAGCGTTGACTGTAAAGATCAGGAAGCTATGTCTGAATGCCTGAGTAGGATTGGTACTGAAAGTGTCTGCAATCTATATGGCAGCAGAATCATCGCTGGTAGTTGGCCTGGAGTCATACTCGACAAAATTGGGCGTATAACGGATAAGAGTGAGGCCCAGGATGCTATAAACACTTATAAAAATTTGGACCTGACCAGGCACTTTGAAGAGCCCATGAGGTTTAAGCGTGTAATTGCCTATCTGAGTTATGTCACCATCATCTTTTACATTGTCGTTGGAATCTATCAGCTTTTTATTGCCCCATCATTTTTAGAGGCTATTGAAAACCTGGAAATATCTCCTCCAATACATTTAATGTTTTATCAAGACTACTGGGGCTACCTTGTGTTAGTAGTCTCGTTATTCCTGATTACTGCATTGCTAACAGGCTTTCAAATACGAAAATTATTCAAGTTCGAGACAGGAGTAGAAAATAGCCTGATCATCAAATACCTGGTATCTCGGAATATCAGGCGTTCATATCTTAGGGTGATCGATATACTACAGTTTCCAATCCACCATTCTATACAATCAGAAAGCAGTGTTGCCAGCCCTATTACTGATCATCTTCAGCTGATTAAAAATTCAAAAATGAGCCTGGCGGTAGAAATGCAGGAACTGATTGAAATTGAAATGCGACGACTTCTGGAAAGTTGCGAGAAGCAAATGAAAGTTCTCTACACAGTAGTAGCGCTAATAGTAGTTGCTGCAGTATTCTTTTTCCTGGTCAGTGCCTACTCACCAATTTTCATTCTAGGAGAAATCGTATGAAAAATATTAAAGGATTTACTTTAATTGAGTTAATGGTAGTTGTTGCAATAATTGGGATATTGGCAGCAATTGCTTTACCTTCATATCAAGTCTATGTTCAAAGAAGTGAGGTGGTTGAGGCTTTAAGCATGGCGGGTACTATAAGAGAAAACATAACCAACTACTATGTTGAGCAACTGGAATTTCCTGTAAACAATGAGATGGCTGGAGTACCGGAACCAAAATATTTAATAGGCAACAGGATTACAGGCGTTGTTATAGATTCTGGTGCGATCCACGTTACTATGGGAAATAAAGCCTCAAAGCCACTGCAAGGCAAGGTTTTATCCTTCCGGCCAGCAGTGGTCAAGGGAAGCCCGAAAAGCCCAATTGCCTGGCTTTGCGGATACGATGAACCTGTAACAGGTATGGAAGCGGTTGGAAGTAACAGGACTGATCTGGAAAGAGAATATCTGCCCTCTGCCTGTCGGGGTTAGCAAAATATTTATACTTAACATTGTTGCCGACCGGGAACCCTCCCCTATTGTAGTTGATCGGGATTGTTTAATTTTGAGACAGACATGACTTACTCAATAATTCGTAAAGTGGAGCCACAGGACATAGATCAGCTAGTCAATCTATGTAGCCTGCATGCTGAGCATGAAGGTACAACTTATGATAAAACGGGTAAAGAAAAAAAACTGAGACATGCTTTTTTTAGCGAGCCATCATCGGCACATTGTCTGGTGGCCGAAAGAGATGCGGAAATCCTTGGGTATGCTACTGCGACTAAAGAGTTTTCCACATGGGATGCAGATTATTACTTACATATGGATTGCTTATATATCCTTGAGAAAGCCCGAGGGGAAGGACTGGGCTCCAGGTTTATTAATACACTCAAGAAACTCGCATATGATAATAAGTGCACTCAGATACAGTGGCAAACTCCTGTAGATAATGAAAAAGCCATACGTTTTTATCACAAGCATGGTGCTATGAGTAAAGAGAAAAAGAGATTTTTCCTTGATATTTAATTTATTTAACTACTGACTGCTTCGAAACGAGCTACCGATCCGTCCACTGAGACTGAACACTTATTACAACACAAAATGGAAATTACACTGCTAAGACACGGTAAACCAGATATTCCATCCTTAAACAAGTTGAACGCTTTTGCCTTCACCCAATGGATTCAGGATTACAATGCAGCTGTATTATCCGCGACATCAAAACCAACGCCTGAAGCACTCACTTGCGCTAGAGATAGTAAAGCCATCGTAAGTAGTAAACTACGGCGATCAATCGACTCAGCTACGGCACTAGATACTGGAAAATTGATTTTATCAAGTTCAATGTTTAATGAAGCAGGTCTCCCCTCTGCTAACTGGCATAGCTTGAAACTATCACCAAAGATTTGGGCTGTGTTTTTTAGAATTCTTTGGCTGTTTGGCTACTCAAAAAATTCAGAATCATTTACTGAGGCAAAAAACAGAGCAACTGAAGCAGCCAAAGTACTTATAGAATTGGCTAATGAGCATGAAAAGGTTATCTTTGTAGGTCATGGCGTGTTCAACAGAATTATCGCAACCGAACTTGGAAAAAACGGCTGGGCTGGCCCCAAAAACCCAGGTTCACAACACTGGGAATTTAGGGTTTACAAAAAATAACAAATAATCTCATGAAAACATACATTATTTTATTAAGGGGCGTAAATGTTGGGGGTAAAAACTTACTTCCAATGAAAGAGCTCAGAACTCTGCTAGAAAGCAATGGCTTCCAAAATGTTAACACGTATATTCAAAGTGGCAACATTGTTCTAACTGCAAGTCAGAGACCTGAAAATGAAATTGAAACATTAATTCAGAATGAATTTGGATTTACTCCAGTGATACTGACTTTATCTAAAGAAGAGTTCAAGTCAGCAGTTGCGAACAACCCCTATAAAGAATATGAGGGTAAATTTGTACATTTTTACTTTTGTATGGATACTCCTGGATTGAACACCACAAAACTGGAAGGTCTGGCTTCTGAAACAGAACGCTATAAGGTTGCTGATAAAGTCTTCTATCTACATGCGCCAGATGGCATAGGTCGATCTAAGCTGGTTAAAAAGATAGAAGATTGTTTAGGTGTTAGTGCTACCGGACGCAATCTAAATACAGTAAAAAAGCTCGAAGAAATGATGAGCCTGAAATAGCTATTAATATTGACTGGCAGTATACCGGTGTCAACAGTCATCCGGATTTTATAGAAGGTTAACTATATTGCAAATTTAATTATTTAAGTCAGGATGACTTTTGGCTGTTTAAAAGGCCTTGCTTATTTGCTCTGAAACCAGATATTCGTATTGTGTACAGCAATACGGCAAGTATGTGCGAGGAGCGGTCATTGATTAATTTATCTATGAATGAGAATATAATACGACATAATTCAATATACGTGCGTACAACATAAGTCAATATTTGTGCGTATCTCATAATCAAGCTGTTCTAGCTATTATACCCTTTAAGGGAAAACGAAATTTGAGATGATTTCTATAGAGTTTTTACTCACCTCGCTAGTTGTGGTTCTAATTCCAGGAACAGGGGTTTTATATACCGTCGCAACAGGGCTCTTCGTAGGTAAACGTGCCAGTATATTTGCGGCATTCGGCTGCACCCTAGGCATAGTACCTGCTCTTTTAGCCAGCGCTCTTGGTCTTGCTGCTATCTTTCATACCAGTGCGCTCGCGTTTCAGGTTGTAAAATATGCTGGTGCTGTATACTTACTTTATCTTGCATGGCAAATGTGGCGATCTTCTGGTCCTCTCTCTTTGAAAAATAGTAAATCAGGCACGAAATACACAGACACTATTGTAAAAGGTTTTTTAATCAATATCCTAAACCCTAAACTTTCTATATTCTTTCTGGCTTTCCTACCACAGTTTATCCCTGGCACAGCCGATAGCGTTCTAGTTAGTATGATGGTCCTTGGACTTGTTTTTATGCTTATGACCTTTGCTGTGTTTATTGTGTACGGTCTTCTTTCAAGCAGTTTTAGCGATTTTATTGTTAAGTCAAAAAGAGCCAGTACTGTCATGCAGAGAATTTTCGCTACAAGTTTTGCTGCGCTCGGACTTAAGTTGGCTTTTAGTGATCGGGTATAATCGAGTAGCCGAGGGTCTCTAACCCTCAGCCCCCACAACACCTTGCATGCGGGTTCGCACAGGGCATTTCATTTGCCATTATGAAGCTTGATCCATCCATCAAACCCGGAATTGAAGGTTGGAAAAGGAGGAACAACGCCTTCCAACATTGACTTGCCTTTGCCTTTGGCAATGTGCTTCTGTTGTTCATGTCGGATGGCGCTTTGCTCGGCTCTGGCGTCCTGCTTCGCCCTACCACCTACATCCATATAGGCGTCGGCAACTGCGTCCTGCGTTGCCCTCGACAATAGCGTCCTGCATTGTCCTACCTTCAACCTTCCATGGTCTCGTACTCTCTGCATCCCTGTCAGGATTATCCGACCTACGACAAAAGTTTTTACAGAACTCTTTATATTGCATTAAAAGAACATACCTGGGATTTCAGGAGTGGCAAGTTTGGGTCGACACCGCGAAATCAGCTAGAATAATCGTCGATGTCCGTTTAGTTAAACACATTAAACCCGAAGTAGATAAATTCTATGAGTCATTTAGAGCTTTCTTCAAGCTGCTTATTACACGGGGTTGTTATCCACATACTGGATAAGCTGCAATCATAGAGATTCACTCCAGTAGTTTCTCAATATCAGACTCTTTTGAGGGATGAATAAAAAAACCATGTAGCGGATAATCTAACGAATCCAGCACTTTAATATATTGCGCATCATCTTTATCCGAAAATACTATAACTCGTGTTTGTGGAGCATATTTTTTTAAACTCACTAACAAAACATCCAGATTAGATTTATGCACACCGCTATAGTTTGTGCTGTAGGCATAAAAAAATTCAGCTATTATATAGCGAGGTGTTTCTTTCCTGATCAGGTTTATAGCTTTACGAATACTATTAACCTTTACTTCATAAAGGCCTTTTCTGGCGTATAAGCCGGTATAATTCGGGTGCATGGAGGATTCCACAATTGAAATGATGTCTATTTTGGACATGAGCGATCTTAATATTTTTTAACCTCTATGAATTGTAACTAATGACTACCCCTCAACCCAAAAACCTGTTCTCCTATCGACCATACTGGGCCATCCGCTATGGCAATGCTCCTGTTTTACCGATGACCAGAGCTGAGATGGATCAACTTGGCTGGGATAGCTGCGACATTATTTTAATCACAGGCGATGCCTATATCGATCATCCGAGTTTTGGCATGGCTGTGATTGGCCGTGTGCTTGAATCACAGGGGTTTCGTGTCGGTATTATTGCACAACCGGACTGGAATGACCTTTCCAGCTTCTCGCAGCTGGGCAAGCCCAATCTATTTTTTGGGGTCACAGCAGGAAATATGGATTCATTGGTTAATCACTATACCTCAGACCGCAAAATACGCAGTGATGATGCTTATACCCCTCTAGGAGTAGCCGGTAAACGCCCAGACCGGGCCGTATTGGTATATAGCCAGAAGGTTCGCCAGGTTTATAGCGATGTACCCATTATTATCGGCGGTATCGAAGCCAGTTTGCGCCGTATAGCGCATTATGACTATTGGCAGGATAAGGTTCGACAATCCGTACTGGTTGATTCTAGCGCCGACATCCTCTTATTTGGTAATGCAGAGCGCGCTATAGTGGAACTCGCTCATCGCCTGGCAGCTAATGAAAATATCCAAGATATCAAGGATATACGCGGTACTGCCTACCTGGTAGATGAGATCCCCGAAAGCTGGTCCATCATCAATTCAACCGAGATAGATTCTCCCGGTATAGTTGAAAAAATCGTCAGCCCCTATCAGGAAATACCAGACTGTGAGGAAAAGTCACAAGTCAAAGTTAAAACCGACTTTAATATTCGCCCAAAACACATTGAGCGCAGCAATACCGTTATCAAAATGCCCAGCTTTGAACAGGTAAGTCAAAGCAAGCCACTATACGCACATGCATCCCGAGTTTTTCACCTGGAAACCAATCCTGGCAATGCCAGATCCCTGGTGCAGGCGCATGGCAAGCACTATCTCTGGATCAACCCGCCTCCTTTTCCGCTGGAAACCAATGAGCTGGATAAGGTGTTTGAAATGCCCTATGCACGGCGCCCTCACCCTGCTTATGGCGATGATCGTATTCCCGCCTGGGAGATGATTCGTCATTCGGTAAATATCATGCGTGGTTGTTTTGGTGGATGTACCTTCTGCTCTATTACTGAACACGAAGGCAGAATCATCCAGAGTCGTTCTGAAGATTCCGTGATACGGGAGATCGAAGCCATACGCGATGGCGATGAAAAATTCACCGGACACATATCCGATGTTGGTGGCCCTACGGCAAATATGTATCAGTTGACCTGTAAGAGCAAGGAGATCGAACAATCCTGTCGCCGTCTATCCTGCGTGTATCCAGGTATCTGTAAGAATCTGAATACAGATCATGGCCCATTAATCCATCTATACCGACGAGCTCGTTCATTAAAAGGTATAAAAAGAGTCCATGTTGCGTCTGGCTTACGTTACGACCTGGCGGTTAAGTCACCTGAATACATCAAGGAACTAACCCAGCATCATGTAGGCGGTTATCTAAAAATAGCACCGGAACATATCGAAGATGGGCCTCTGTCCAAGATGATGAAACCAGGTGTAGATAGCTATTACGAATTTAAGAAACTATTCGAACAATATTCACGTGAAGTAGGAAAAGAACAGTATCTGATTCCTTACTTTATCAGCGCCCATCCTGGTACCAGTGATACAGACATGTTAAACCTGGCTCTATGGCTGAAACAGAATGACTTCAAGCCTGACCAGGTACAGGCATTTTTACCAACGCCGCTGGCTATTGCCTCTGCCATGTACCATAGCGGCAAGAATCCATTACGTAAAATCAATCATCGCTCGGAAAAAGTCCGTGTCATCAAAAGTGCAGAGCAACGCAAGCTTCACAAGGCATTTTTGCGCTACCACGACCCACTCAACTGGCCACTGATTAGAACAGCTTTAAAGAATATGGGGCGCAGTGATTTAATCGGTAATGGTAAGCAGCATCTGGTTCCTGCATGGCAGCCCAAAGATGAGAGAGTTAATAAGGCTCGCCCACAAAAAAAGCAGCATTCCAGGAACACTGCTTTTCAAAAATCATCAGCCAGACCGGCTAAAAGCCGTAGGCGATAATATTATTTTTTCAGTTCATTTAATATATCCTGAGTGATATCAACCTTTTCAGCTGCAAATGCTACACCCTGTGTAAACACCAGGTCATAACCATGCTGTTTTGAGTATTCATTGATAACAGCTGATATAGTTTTTCTTATTTTATCAATTTCCTGTTTACGACGCAGGTCTACATCTTCTTTTAATGATTGCGCATCAAAACGTAGTTTACGTTTCTTTTCCTGTATGGCTGCTTCCATTTTACCCTTTTGATCAGGGCTCATGATCGCTGCATCTTTCTGCAGATCTTTTTCTTCTTTTTGAATTTCTTCAGCTAATCCACGTATAGCATCTTCACGCCCCTTAAACTCTTTTTTCATCGCTTCAATTGACTGTTTAGCCTGAGGTGCTTCCTGCAGGATAATCGCGCTATTAATAAACGCAGCTTTCAATTCAGCATAGGCCGATGTAGTAAAAAGCGAAACTGCAATAACAAAAATGGATAATAGTTTTTTCATGTTTTTCCCTGGTTACTGGCCAATCATGGCCTCTTGTTGTTTCATACGATCATTTAACAATTTTTCAACGTTCTTAGCATCATTGAAAAGCTTCTCTATTCTGTCGGGAGAATATGGATTCCCGATCTCAGAAGTCCCTTTGACCAGAGCTCCGTCATTTTGTTCAGAATCAGACTCACTAGCTTCAGGCTCTTCTTCGAGCTGTACTGATTGTATCAGATTAGTCCTCGGGTCATAACCCTTGACAGTATATTCGATACCCTCAGGAGGTGGTTGCGAAGTAAAGTTCAAATTGCCTTCAGCATCGTGCCATTGGTAAACAAGATCCTTATTAGCTGAATCAGCGCCTGGTAGCTTGGGTAACTTTGCATCACTGGCTCCCTTCGGTAGGCTAATATCGGGCATTTTCAAATCACTAACACTCATCAAGGGTTGTCCATCTTTTCCCTTCAGCAGGGTAAAAGGCAATAGAACAGCTATAAATAATGCAGCAAAAATTAACTTAATAAATAGTTTCATCTTTAAATCCTTTTGCCAGGGCCTATTAGCACCAATAGACAGTTACCCAGGCATAATAAGTTCATCAGATCTGAGTTGAACTTAATATTAGCCTATTTCCAGCACCTTTCTACCACCCATATAAGGCTGGAGCACCTCTGGTATCAAAATACTGCCATCAGCCTGTTGATAATTTTCCATCACAGCAACCAGTGTTCGACCTACAGCCAGACCTGAGCCATTCAAGGTATGCAGCAGCTCTGGTTTACCTGTTCCCGGGTTACGCCAGCGCGCCTTCATACGTCTGGCCTGAAAATCCAGCATATTGCTACAGGAAGAAATCTCACGGTAACAGTTCTGCCCCGGTAGCCATACCTCAAGATCATAGGTTTTTGCCGATGAAAAACCAAGATCACCACCGCATAACACTACCTTTTGATAAGGAAGCTTCAATGCCTGAAGAATCCCCTCAGCATGCCCTGTCAACTCTTCCAGTGCCTGCCAGGATTCATCAGGACGAACC
Organism: Gammaproteobacteria bacterium; assembly: GCA_050295575.1. Lineage (GTDB taxonomy): Bacteria > Pseudomonadota > Gammaproteobacteria > JACNJF01. The sequence goes on from JBNKPX010000002.1 coordinate 14,527, forward strand.
ATTTGCACCAGTTCGACTTTTTCAAATTGATGCTGTCTGATTAACCCCCTTGTGTCACGTCCATAGGAACCAGCCTCTGAGCGAAAACACGGCGTATGGGTGACATATTTGAGTGGCATATCAGCATCTTCAACAATACTGTCACTGACAAAGTTAGTGACTGGAACTTCGGCCGTAGGTATCAGATATAGCTTTTGCGTTTCTGATTCAATCTTGAACAAATCAGCTTCAAATTTGGGTAACTGGCCGGTACCTCTCAACGCTGTGTCAGCAACCAGATAAGGCACATATGTCTCGGTATAGCCATTATTCAGCGTATGACTGTTCAACATGAACTGGATCAAGCCTCGGTGCATTTGTGCGATGGCACCGGTCATAGTGACAAAACGTGCCCCTGATAACTTTGCGGCACGTTCAAAATCCATACCCGCATGCATGCTTCCAAGCTCGACATGATCACGAACATCGAAATCATATTCAGCAGGAGTGCCCCAGGTAAATACCACTGTATTATCTTCTTCGCTATTGCCCTGTGGAACTGACTCATGCGGCAGATTGGGGATACCCATAATCTGATCGTCTATCTGCTGTTGCAGGGCCTCCAACTTTTGTTCAGCCTGCTTAAGGCTATCACCCAGAGTAGCCACCTCATCCAGTAAAGGCTGAATATCCTGCCCCTGAGCTTTAGCCTTACCGATCGATTTTGACTTGCTGTTGCGTTCACTCTGCAGGTTCTGAGTTTCAACCTGCAACGATTTACGCTGGCTTTCCAGTTGATTAAAGGTCTCTTTATCGAGCTGGTAATTCTTAAGCAACAGGCTGGCTGCGACCTGATCCAGTTCGCTGCGTAAAATTTTTGGATCTAACATATTTTAACTATCTCATGATAAAACGTGCGCCTAGATAACCGATCCAGACACCCAGTAAACTTCCGAAAACACTTAACAGCATATAGGCTGCTGCCTTCATCCAGGCCCCATTATGCAGCCAGTTTAACCCATCCAGAGCAAAGGTTGAAAAGGTCGTGTAAGAACCGAGAAAACCTACCAGAATCGCAAACCTAAGCTCTTCTGAAACGGTAATCTTCTCTGTTAATAACAGGGCCAGAAACCCCATCAACAGAGAACCAGTTATATTCACCATCAGCGTACCAAATGGAAAGTCTGCGCCTAACCAGGCATAGGTTGATGAGGAAACCCAGTATCGACTGACCGCACCCAGTGATCCGCCCAGCGCGATGGCTAAATAAACTGTCATAAGGTACGTTTGTTTTCACTTGAAAAAGCGGTATTGTACCGATCACGCTAAAACTTTCATCCATAAAGGCCGCTTAATGCGTACTCAAATACTATTTTTAATCAGCTTTGCCAGTTTTTTTTCTTCCCAGCTACTGGCTATAGACGAAAATGAAATACCTGAAAAACTAAAAACGATTTATGGCTTATATCTAACCCCGCACGAAGCCTATAATCTGAAGACTGCTCCGGGGGCAGACATACTATTGGTCGATATACGCTCTAGACCAGAGCTTAAATTCATCGGCGCATCAGATTTAATAGATGCCAACATCCCTTCCCGCTTCATCAATACGCAATTCACCTGGTCAGATAAGGCGAATACGTATCGTACGGTCAAGAATACACACTTTGTTGCTGATTTTGAGAAATTGCTGAGCTTAAATGACAAAAACAAAGACACCCCGATTATTTTGATTTGCCAATCTGGCAGTCGAGTTCCCAAAGCTGCGGATTTGTTATTCGAAGCTGGATTTAAGACGGTTTATTCTCTTTATCAAGGCTTTGAGGGTATTAAGGCTAAAACAGGCGTTAATAAAGGGCAACGCAGAGTAAATGGCTGGAAAAATGCCGACCTGCCCTGGAGTTACAAACTAAATAAAGAAGCCATGTACTTCAATTTTGATGCTTCCCGTACCGAGGCTAGCGATTGAATTCAGTAAATCCCCCTCTTCTTAGCCTGCAGATTAAAGAACTTGGGCAACAGCTGGGCTTTCAGGCAGTAGGTATCACCGACACCAAACTCGACACCCAGCATCATCATTATCGTGACTGGATAGCAAATAACTATCACGGTGAGATGGCATATATGCATCGTAACACCGAGAAAAGGCTGTACCCGGAGCAGATGCATCCAGGAACATTATCGGTCATATGCGTGCGTCTGGATTATCTTACAGACGGTTCAGAGCCTCTGATTGATTTACTCGATCATCCTGATCGGGCCTATATATCCCGATATGCATTAGGTCGTGATTATCACAAGCTGATGCGTAAGCGACTGCAAAAGTTTGCTGGAGAGATCCAGTCTATTATCGGTGATTTCGGCTATCGTGTTTTTACCGATAGCGCCCCTGTGTTAGAAAAAGAACTAGCCGTAAAAGCCGGCCTGGGCTGGCGTGGAAAACACAGTAATATTCTACACCGCAGGCATGGCTCCTGGTTTTTCCTGGGTGAAATATATACTGATTTGAATTTACCCAGCGATCAGCCGCTGGATCAACACTGTGGCGACTGTAGCAGCTGTATAGATAAATGCCCTACCCGGGCTATCGTTGCACCTTACGTGGTTGATGCGCGCAGATGTATATCCTATCTTACGATCGAGCATCATTCCGCGATAGCGGAGGAATACCGCGAGGCTATAGGAAATCGTATCTATGGCTGTGACGACTGTCAGCTATATTGCCCATGGAACCGGTTTGAAAAACTCACTAGTGAATCTGATTTCAATGCGCGTCATCACCTTGATGACATTAGCCTGCTAGAATGCTTTAGCTGGACTGAAACACAGTTTCTGGACCGCTTTGAAGGTTCACCTATACGACGTATTGGCTATCAGAAATGGTGTAGAAATTTGGCGATCGCACTTGGAAACGCTGCTGGCAGCCCGCATATCTTAAATGCTTTAAAAAGTGCCCAAGCCACTGCAACACCTCTGGTAAACGAACATATCAACTGGGCCATAGCCCGGCAAAACCATAAACTGGATGTATCACAATGAATAAATGGCAACAATTTACAGCGTCCCAACAACTGTTACCCGCACAGACAGGCAACACGCTATGTGCTCTAAGCGATACTGGCATATTGTATGTAGGAGGTGAGGATGCTCAGGAGTTTTTGCAAAACCAGCTGAGTAATGATATTTCCCATATCGATGCGAACAAGGCCCAGCTAAGCTCTTTTTCCAATGCAAAGGGACGTATGATCGCCATCTTCCGAGTAATCCAGATCGATGGTGGCTATCTGTTAATCATGCCAAAGTCGATTTTACAGCAAGTGATGCAACAACTGCAGAAATACGTTATCCGTGCTCAGGTAGTCATGGCTGACATCACTGAATCTTTTGCCATGACAGGCATAAGCTCAAGCCCGGACCTTTTGCCTGTAGACGAAAGATTCCCTACTCAATTGAATGAGGTATATCAATCAGACTCCCTGATATCAGTGCATGTTAATAGTAGCGATGGACAACAACGTTATCTGCTATTGAGCAATGATGAAGAGGAAGCTATTGAACTGGTATCAACACTGTCTGAAAAACTCCCTCTTTCTGTTGCAGACAGCTGGCGATTACAGGAAATCCAGGCCGGCGTACCTACTCTGTACCCAAAAACCATGCTAGCCTTCGTATTACAGATGAGCAATCTACAGCATCTTGATGGCGTCAGCTTTAAAAAAGGCTGCTACCCCGGTCAGGAAGTTGTCGCACGTATGCAGTATCTGGGCAAGCTCAAACGCCGTATGTACCTTGTCCGGATCGATTCTGATCACTGCCCTATGCCCGGCGATGAGCTCAAAAGTCGTGATGCCGAGGCTAAAGATGGTGCAGGAAAGGTTGTAGATGCAATCCCTGTGGACGATAATAGCTGTCTGATGTTGATTATTGCCCAGATCGAAAAGGCTGAAGCCGATAATCTGGTTTTGTGTGATCAGCCAGATTCTGCAATAAAACTGCAGACCTTACCCTATGATGAAACAAGTAATAACTAAATATTGTTCAGATTTAGCCATATAGTTTTGTTGAATCAATTTTTGCCATCTATAATCCGATTGAATAAAACATATACCAATCGATTTAACTGTGGAAGATAATAAATGAGTATCACCGAAGAAAGCATTCTTGAAGACCTGAAGAATGACCGACTCCCTTTACCTACCCTGCCTGAAGTTGCCATCAAGGTTCGAGAAACCGTGGATAATGACAACTCCACCATAAAGAACATATCGGAGATCATCGAAACAGATGCCGCCCTGTCTGCTCGAATTATTCAGGTTGCAAACTCGGCACTATATCGGGGACTCAGCTCTGCAGATAATGTGCATAACGCAGTAACTCGCATGGGCCTGATAACAGTTCGCAACCTGGCAACCTCACTGGTTATGAAACAACTTTTTCAGGCCACAAATCCTGTGGTCGATAAATATCTGAGAAGGACCTGGAAGCTTAGTACCGATGTAGCTGCATTAAGCGCAATGCTGGCCAAAACCAGTACCAATCTGGATCCCAATAGCGCCTTGCTGGCAGGTCTTACCCATTGTATCGGAATTTCTCCGATTTTGGTGAAGGCTGAAGGTGATCCCGAATTACTTAACAATATCAGTCTCATGGATCAAATCATCAATGAACTCTACCCTGTGGTTGGTGAAGCCATCCTTAGAAAGTGGGATTTTCATGATGAAATGGTAACGGTCCCCGCAGAGCATCTTGATATTAATCGCGTGAATAATGGCCCAGCAGATTTTACCGATGTGGTGCAGGTCGCCCTGATTGAAACAGTAGCGGGTACTAGCCACCCTCTAGGAAATGTTGATACTTCTCAGATTGGCTCATTCGCCCGCGTTGGTATGGAGAGTTTCGAAGAGATCGATATGTCAGGTGGCGTGGCAGAAATTGTAGAGGCCATCGCTTAAATCCAGACTGCTTCATTTTTGAAGGAAGCAGACAAAAAAACGCCCACTTTTGTGGGCGTTTTTTATTACTGATGTAGAAAACTGTTTATTCAGGGCGCATATGCGGAAATAACAGCACATCACGAATACTCGAAGAATCAGTCAGAAACATAATCAGTCGATCTATACCTATGCCCTCACCTGCCGTTGGTGGCAAGCCATACTCCAGCGCCCGGATGTAGTCATCATCAAAATGCATCGCTTCCATATCTCCAGCATCCTTATCTGCCACTTGCTTATGGAAACGCTCAGCCTGATCTTCCGCATCATTTAATTCCGAAAATCCATTTGCCAGTTCTCGTCCAGCAATAAAGAACTCAAAACGATCAGTGACCTGGGGATCATCATCATTACGTCGTGCCAGCGGAGAAACCTCGGTGGGATACTGTGTAATAAAGGTTGGCTGGATGAGTTGATGCTCAACGGTTTTCTCAAAAATTTCGAGCTGAACCTTTCCAATCCCATAGCTATCCATCAAAGGGATACCCATGCCGCTAGCAATCGCCTTACACTGTTCGAGATCATCAAGTGCTACGGGATCAATATCTGGATTGAAGTGGATGATGGATTCCTTAACCGACATACGGGCAAAAGGCTTAGCTAGATCAAACTCTTCTCCCTGATTCATGATAGTGGTGCTGCCAATAACCTCAAGCGCCAGATTACGCAGCAGGTCCTCAGTTAAATCCATCAACTGGATATAATCCGCATAGGCTTCGTAGAATTCAATCATGGTGAATTCGGGGTTATGTCGGGTAGAAAGACCTTCGTTGCGGAAACTACGGTTTATTTCAAATACCTTCTCGACACCACCAACGACCAGACGTTTGAGGTATAACTCTGGTGCCACACGCAGGAATAGATCCATTCCTAAGGCATTGTGGTGAGTAACGAAAGGCCTTGCCGTGGCACCACCGGGGATCACATGCATCATCGGGGTTTCAACTTCCATGTATCCTTTCTGGGTCAGGTACTGACGAATGAAATTGATCGCTTTACTACGCGTATGAAAAACCTTGCGCGATTCTTCATTCATGATCAGATCAAGGTAACGCTGACGATACTTTTGCTCGGTATCGGTCAGGCCATGGAATTTTTCCGGTAATGGACGCAACGACTTGGTTAACAGAATCAGACGAGTCACCTTAAGTGATAATTCACCAGTCTGTGTTTTAAATAAAGTCCCTTCGGCGCCAAAGATATCCCCGATATCGCTATGCTTGAAAGCTTCGTAGTTTTCCTCGCCAATCGCATCCTGACGTACATAGATCTGGAATTGCCCACTCATATCCTGCAAATTGGCAAAAGTGGTTTTTCCCTTACCACGTTTAAACATCATTCTTCCAGCAATACAGGCAGTTACAGCGAGTTCTTCAAGTTCTTCCTTACTCTTAAACTCATATTCAACAACCAGCTCTGCAGCCAGATCTTTGCGCCTGAAATGATTGGGGAAGGCCTGCCCCTGCTCGCGCAGGGCTGACAGCTTTTCACGTCGCTGTGCAATCAGTTTGTTTTCGTCCAAGGTGTTATCGCTCATAACTTACAATCCACTCTTTAGTGATGCTTCAATAAATTGGTCTAAAGAACCGTCTAATACCGCCTGGGTATTACCGGTCTCGACATGGGTTCTTAAATCTTTTATACGTGATTGGTCCAGTACATACGAGCGAATCTGACTACCCCATCCGATATCAGATTTTGTGTCTTCCAGATTTTGTGCCGCTGCATTCTTCTTCTGAATTTCAAGTTCGTATAGTTTGGCTTTTAACTGCTTCATAGCCGTTGCCTTGTTCTTGTGTTGCGAACGATCATTCTGGCATTGCACCACCACATTAGTGGGAATATGCGTAATACGTACCGCAGATTCCGTACGGTTAACATGCTGCCCACCAGCACCACTGGCCCGATACACATCAATACGCAGATCGGAAGGATCGATTTCAATATCGATATCATCGTCTACCTCGGGTGAAACAAAGGCTGCCGCAAAAGAGGTATGACGACGGTTACCCGAATCAAATGGCGATTTACGCACCAGACGATGCACACCCGTCTCCGTACGTAACCATCCAAAGGCGTATTCACCTTCAAAACGCACGGTGGCACTCTTGATACCTGCCACATCACCCGCTGAAACCTCGATCAACTCGGTTTTAAAGCCTTTACGCTCTCCCCAACGTAGATACATGCGTAATATCATTTCCGCCCAGTCCTGAGCCTCTGTACCACCTGAGCCAGCCTGTATATCGAGGAATGCATTACAGGCATCCATTTCACCGGAAAACATGCGGCGAAATTCCAGCTCGGCAACTACAGCTTCAGATTTAGCCAGATCAGCCTGAATCGACTCTACGGTTGATTCATCCTGCTCCATCTCGGCCAGTTCAAGTAATTCAGCAGCATCGCTTACGGCATTAGCGGTATTATCAAGACCATCGATGATGGTTTCCAGACGTGAGCGCTCCTTACCCAGATGCTGAGCCTTTTCAGGGTCATTCCATACATCAGGGTCTTCCAGTTCGATACGAATTTCTTCTAGCTGCTCTTTCTTTTCGGCATAGTCAAAGATACCCCCTTAACGCTTCAATACGCGCTAACAGGTCTTCGATATGTAATGAGATTGGGTTGGTTTCAAGCATAAACAGTATGAAGTTGAAAAAGCGCTGAATTCTACCTGATGTGGATTGATTTGTAATCAGCAAAACCCATAACGAGGTAACTTATCAATCCATTTTCGGGGCTTTCTAATGCATCCTGGACCATTTGTAAGCTTAAAAAACCTATAACCACAGAGGACACAGAGAACACGGAGGTATTTTGTTTATTTAAAATTTTCATAACTAGTCTAAAATAAAATGATCGCTTGATTGTATTAAACATGAAAATAGGGCTGATCTTTTCTCTGTGCTCTCTGTGTCCTCTGTGGTTAATCGCTTTTTTACAGGTTCAGCCTATGTGATAGTCAAACTGCTGAATCAATTCATTGCGGGTGTCGTAAATCTCCATTTCGTGGGCCATCTGCATTTGCTTCAATATGCCGGAAAAGCGTTCACACTCATCCAGCAGCAACTCGCGCTCTGTAGAATCTCCCACCAGAATATATTCATGATCAAAGCCACTACGAATAGCCAAACTGGCCGGGCTAGCAAGCTCAAGCTCATCATCTTCGATCTCGGCATCCATTCCCAGGTCTCTTAATTGAGAGCAAAGTTGTTGTAGCGACTGATCACTGGTCAGGGTCCCTGCCAGCATATAAAAACCATTCATTGAAATACCTCTCCTAAACAATGCCAATAGATGATCGTATGACATCATCAGCTAATATTAATTTTTGTTGCGTAACTCTGCGGTTAAACCCAAAAAAATTTAACCGTTCGATTCTTTGATCAAACCATTCTTCTGCAACGCCTTATATATTTTTCGCCCACTCCGCTCCAATTTAGACAGATCACGAAAATCCGGGATCTCATGTTGTTGTAAGCGGTATTCCCAGCTTTCCAGCTCACTGTCCAGGTATTCCAGTAATTTCACCGAACATCCACGACAGTCTTCACTACATACCCCCCTCAACTGAGTGTCAAAGGGTATAGTCTCTCTGATCTGCTGAATCAATAGATACATCGCTTCAGTGGTTGAGGGCTTCATTGTTTACTCGTGATAATCCGACATCAGATAGCATAGACAGTCCTGTCTAATGACATATTTATCCATGGTGATCATAGCTGGCATAAGGATTTTATTCAGATACACCTTCCCCTCTTCAATACGCATGATGTCATCGGTGACGTCTTCCCCCTGTTGATTGGTAATCAGCATTGGTCGTTCAACGCGGGTATAGGCAAATACATCTCCTGGTTTAATTTCGGTAAAATTCTTCCGGTCAAAACCCTGTTCAAAAGTCAGGTCTGCCTGTGCAGACAAATTAAATTCAAAACTCACCTCGTCAGGGATATTCACGGTCACCTGCGATTGCACCAGTTGTAAGTCATGTGCTGGCACAGGCCGTTGTGGAAAATGGTCCAGATGTAACAGGGCATCGAGTAATTCAGCCGCATGCTGAATACCAAACTCCTCACCGGGCCGCCCACATTCAAGCGTGAGCGCTGGACATATGCCATTAAACGCCATAGTAGACACACCTTTGGGCATTTCAAAATACAGTGCTATATGGTTAAACATGGCCGCCATATACTGGTTTTCATCGGTGACATCGGTCATACCGGCGTAATGCGGGTTGACGCCATTATTATTGTGCAGGTCTATCGCGGCAAACAGTGGCTTTTTGCCAAGCTCGTCAACTACAGTCCGCATCATGTCTGTCATCGCACTGGCTTCTAATTCGGTACCTGGCCAGCACCTGTTAAAGTCAGTCTGTCTCGGAAGTACACGCATATTGGCTTCTGCAGCTTCAACATTACCTACAAAAAAACTCAGCGATCGCGGTAAATGATCAGGATACTTTTGTAACAGTAATTGCAGTGATTTGAGACCCGAATACTCATTACCATGCAGCAGGATAGAGACGAACAGGACATCCTGCTTATCACCTGTTAACTGCACCAACGTGGGCTTTGGAAATACACTTCGAATATTACTGATTTCAGCGTCAAAAAATCCATCAGGTAGATGGTCGATGATAGAAAAACTTTCACTCATTAATACATTTACCAGTTATCTTCAAGATGCAGGCCACTGATGAACAGGAATATTCTTGCGCGCATGTTCCATATACTGCTGGACCAATTTTGAAGTATCAGAATGTTTGCACCAGTAATCCTGCATCCATTTGGCACCAGTCTGACCTGTAATCGTTCGTTGTTGAATAATATCGATCCATTGATCCACCTGTTCAATACCCAAATTGATCAGGCCCTGATGAGCTATCGGAATCGCATACTTTAAAAGAATTTGCTGCATACTGCCCATTTTACCATTACACCAGGTCACCTCAGCATCCAGTCCCTCTCTGGCCACACGATAAAAATCCTTCTCCAGACTGGCATAGGGAATCTGGGTTAATTGCTGTGACTGCATTCGTAAACCTTCGGTTAACCCTACATAGAATGCCATATTCGCCACTGTATCAATCAGTGTTGGTCCAGAAGGTGCAACTCGTAATTCCAGACGAAGGTGATAGTTATTGCTGGAATCACATCCTAAAATAGGACGGACCCAACGCCAGATAGTGCCATTATGTAGATTGAAGTGGTGCAGATCTTCAACAGGGCTCTCTATCACCTCAGGTAGAATTGGACTGTAATAGCCATTGTCTTCGAACAAATCCAGAAAGGAACTGATATAACCTTTTGATAGATGCACTCTGGGAACAATGCCTTCACGAATTTCCTGCGGGTTTCGTGTATCTACCGATTGCTTAAAGATAGCGATACGGGATTCCTGCCAGCAGGATTTACCCAATACAAGCGGTGAGTTAGCACTCACCGCAAGCATCGCCATACTTGACCATAAAGCGGCATGGTAACTATCTACCGCTTCTTTATAAGGGACCTGTAGATGGACTTGCAGCGATGTACCCAGTGCCTCTAGCATAACATCGCTGCGTTTTACCTGAAGATGATCTGCGCCATGTATCTGCAGTCGAACCTGCTGTCCTCGCATACTCATCAATTGTTGATTCAATAGTCTATAGCGAAACATATCGGACATATAAAGTTCGCTATCCAGGTGTTCCTGAGCAAGGCTGGGTAACACACCAAACAACCCTGGCTGAATATTCAAATCGTCAGTAACCTTAACGATCTGCCGATAGAGCTGATCAAGATCTTGCTGTATGTTTTGCAATACCAGCGCATCAACATCAAAAGCATGCCCATTAATTTCCAGGTTATAGCGCGCCAGCTCGTAGGTGAATAATGGGTTATCAGCCTGTTGTAATACCTGATGATTCAAACCAACTGGTTTACCCTGAAGGTCCAGCAGGCAGAGCTCCAGCTCGTAACCCAGCCGTCTGCTCGATTTATCAAAGCGCTGTTCGGTAAATAACTGACGTACAAAATCCATTTCCTCAGCCAGCTTTTTTTCAAAGCGCTGATAGTCTCTAGTGCTGAAATGATCCTTGCTAACTTCATCGCCCATAATGCACACCCAAAAATCGTGCAGATCGATGCTGCAATTTACATGCAAAGATAGTTAATGTTAAGAAAATCATAAACGCCATCTTTAAAACCCTCATCCCCCCAGGCCAGATTCCTTTATGCTGCATACGATTTGACTTAGGCTTAAATATTTATGTCATTGATGGCTATGATATACCCATTTTCCATATTTCTTCTACATGCCTTTAGAGATCCTTTATCCCAAGCGAGGGATTAAGGTGGCATAAAAGGGTTAATTTAACGAATTGCCTGGTGACTTTAAACAATTACTAGCCCTGGCATGATTACCATAGCTTTATTATCTATGCTTGCAATACCTGCCCGCCTAACTGATTTGGATAAAGCGAGAACAGACTTTTTAATAGATATCTGAGTCATTTATCGTAGGTGGAATTAACCACGAAGGGTACGAAGATTAATAGATTATTTCTTCATGCTCTTCGTGTGCTTCGTGGTTATATTAAATACCCCTTGAGTGCACTACAGGTTAACGTTGCAGGAGTTTAATGAAATCAGTTTCAGTTATAGGTCTGGAAAAGTAGAATCCCTGTCCGTAGGTTGCCTTATATTCATGTAAGATATCAACTTCACTCTTGAGCTCAATACCTTCTGCCACCACACTCATGCCCAGATCACGCGACATGTTAATCATCGACTTTACGATCTGTGTACTCTTATTACCACGCGCCATAGAACTAACAAATGCCCGGTCTATTTTAAGTTTATCAAACGGTAGTAGATGCAGGTTACTGAAACTTGAATATCCTGTACCAAAATCATCTATCGCCAGGCCTACTCCAGACTCTTTCAACTCTCGCAATGCTCTTGAAATATACTCAGGATTCTCTATCAATACACTTTCAGTTACCTCAAACTCGATTCGATTCGGCCTGGCAGCCGTTCTTTGCATGATATCGGTGAGTTTCGGAATCAGCTTGGGATCATCAAATTGTTTTCCAGAAAGGTTTATGGCTACAAAAAAATTGTAACGAAACTGCTCGTAAATACGATTCTGGAATCGGCATGCCTGCTCGGCTATCCAGTACCCCAAATCTATAATCAAATTATTTTTTTCTACCTGATTCATAAACTGTGAGGGCAGCACTAATTCTCCAGATGGGTGATTCCAGCGTATCAGGGCTTCGCAGCCGACTATCCTGTTTCGAGCCAGTTCGATTATCGGTTGATAGTGCATCATGAACTCCCCATTCTCCACCGCCGACCTTAACAGCTTCTCCTCACTTAGCATGACCCTGGCAAATTCCATAGTGCCTTCGCTGACTGACGAGCTATTATTCAGTTGAGGGGGACTTTTAATAGCTGAATCGATACTATTTTGTAGATGGATATACTGCGCTGTCACATTTTGAAGTTCCATGGTCGGCGATGAATGCGCTTCAAACAGACCCTGGTCACTGACAGAAGCTAAGCTGGTGACAACTGTTCCCAGGCGGGTAGTCAAATCACGATAGCGTGTCATGACATGACGCAGGAACATTCTAATGGTTGGATCCGACTGTTCAATCTTCTGGCGAAAGTAGTCGAAAGGAATTTCGGTAACCTCGGTAGTTACCATAGCACGTGCCGAGACGGTTCTAGGAAGTCGATCAATTAGAGATAATTCACCAAAAATATCTCCCTTGCTCAAGGCTGCAATAACCACCTCGTCACCATCACGGTCAAGCAGTAGCTCCACCATACCGGACTCAATGATGTACGCACAATGACCAGGATCACCATCCTTGAAGATGTACTCCTGCGCAGTGAACCTGGTATGGGGGGCAAGTAAATCCATTGCTATATTCATCAAATTTCTTTGATCCCGTTTTCTAATGGGGCAGTAACCCCGCCACAATAATCTTTAAAATGCAAAATATTTAGTCGGCAGAATTCTCGACTACTAAAACACCAGACTAATATAACGTTTTTTTTTCGATACAACTAGATTTTGCTCATAGACAAGGCAATTAGAGAAACATTCAGCAATGGGGTATAGCTGCAAGTAATCTCGCAGCTAATTCATGCTGGGTAGATATCAAGAAGGCAAAAACTCGATTGGATAGGTCACCGTTACCGGTTTGACATCCTTGCTACCAAAGTTGAATGCCTTAATACGTTTGGCCAGACCGGACTCCAGACTTTTATCATTCAGGGCACTGGACACAATCACCAGATCAGTAACCTTACCACTGGCTGCGATGGTTATGCGAAATATGATTTTACCCTTTAGCCCCGGGTTCTTACGTCTGGCACGATTATACAGACGCGTTAACTGTCCTTTATTCTGATCAAGGATCAGACTGATTTCTTCCTCTGCACGTATTTGCCCGACAGCTGATTTTGTGGAGGTTTTTGCGCTAGCAAGCTTTGTTTTCTTACCTTTTGGAGTTTCCTGAGCAACCAGAGATTGTTTCACCTGGCTGATTTCTCGCTGTGATAGCCTGGTTGTACCACGGGCTTGAATTAATTGTTGATCAGCAACTCCCTGACTACCCTTGCCTGCATCGGCAAGTAATAAGTCACGTGTTTTCTTTTTGGTGTCTACAACTGCTGCTCGGGACCCACCAGCCTGAACGGCTGCACCGACCATACTGCTAATAGAATCCGTATCCATTAAATCTGATAGTTCATTGCTGAGTGCCAGCAGGCCACTATCAGCCGCCTTTTCACGCGCATTTTTTTGTGTTTGTGTTAAAGGCTTGTCGATCTTTTTGTCCTGAATCTTCTTAACGACAGGCTTAGGTTTTGGCTTTGGCTTAGGCTTGGGTTTTGGTTTGGGCTTAGGCTTGGGTTTTACAATTTTCGGCTGCGTCTTTTTTTTTTCGAGCAGGAAATTAGCGATACGAGGTGGTATTTTTACGTGAGCTTTTCGTTCAACAGGAGGCAGGTTGATCGAGGATAGAATAAATGCAGCTGAAAACATCAGCACTACAACAACTACTGTAATGAGATGAAACCGACGATCAGCTGGACTTTGTAGTGACCAGTTTAATGCTAGTTCATGGTAACGATTCAAAGTCATCCTGCCTGACCTCGAGATGCTGCTTTCTGCATAGTTGCAAAAGCGATATGGGTGTAATTAACCTCACGACATGAGGCTAATATCTTTCTTAACAATTGATAGGAGATTTCTTCATCACCCATAACAGTAATAGCTTTGCCAGTATCGGCCTGCTGTGTACCTTCAATAATAGTGGTTCTTGACGACTGAAATGTTAACTCATCGACCAGCCCTTTGATGAGAATATCTTCTTTATCAATTTCATCGGCGATATTGGCGACTTCCCTGCCCTGTAAGAGGATCTTTTCCTTGTTGACAAATATTACCAGGGTTTCTTTTGGAGCCTGAGTTGCCACAGAGGTCGGTAAACGAATATCTTTTTTACTGGGTAGCTGTTGAACATTAGATGAACTCACCAGCAGGAAGAAGACCAGAATAGTGAAAATATCCATCAAGGAAACGAGATTAAGCGCAGGTCTTTTACGCTGTTCGTGGTGCCTCTCCATGCGTTTTGCACGCTTTGACATCTTCATCATTGCTTAACTTCCTCAGTAGCCCCTGTATCCTCAGTCGCCTGAATATCAGGGGCATCACCTATAGAGATATTTGGGAACAACTCTACAGTTTCCACATCAGTGACGTTTACCACATCAGCACTACGAACTCTATCCATAACCTGAATCAGTGTCCTGTAACTCACCTTGCGATCCAGCAACAGGGTTATATTCTGTTCATCTGGAAATCGAGATTTGATCTCAACCAGAATGTCGGTAAAGGCTTTCCAGTTTGTTTTATCATTATCACGCGCCAGATACTTGATACGCCCCAGATTAGCATCTCGAATTTCAAAGCTATCAGGTGTTATCAATAATTCTAGCTGTAACTTTATCTGCTCCTGTTGGGCTGCTTTACTATTTTTGGATGGTAAATTGAGTTCCAGGATAGTAATGCGTGAAAAAACCGCAGTGATCAGTAGAAAAGGAACCAGTATCACCATTAAATTAAGAAATGCTGTGATATTGAGCTCCACAGTTTCCTTAACCATTTTTCTTCTGACCAACTTCATCGTGCAATTAACCTGTCTATTCTTCGGATATCAGATTCAGGCATTTCACTGCCGCCATCTCGATGTTATCAACCAGACGGGCTGTTTTAGTGACTAGAAAAGAATGGATCAGAATAAGAGGGATTGCAGCAACCAGCCCAAATGCGGTGGTATTCATAGCTACTGAAATACTCGATGACAACAGGTCCGCTTTTTCAGCTGGATCGGCACCGGCAACTGCGGTAAATGCCTGGATCAGGCCAATGATGGTCCCAAGTAGACCTAACAGTGTAGCAATATTGGCAAAGGTGGCGAGATAGTGTGTACGTTCTTCCAGGTCAGGAAGCACTTCCATCATTCCCTCTTCCATTGCCGACTCTATCACCTCTCTAGAGGCGTTGGCAGATTTACGTGCAAAGCCATAGTTCAGCATCACCGCTAGTGGTGTTTTTACAGTCTCAGTTAATTTAAGCGCACGATCATAATCCTGAGCTTTTAACATAGGTACAATCTGGCCCCATATTTTCTTGGTTTTACCCTGAGTTTGCATAATGAAAATAAAGCGTTCGATAGCTATCGCCAGACCAAGCGCAAGAACCAACAGGATGGGATACATGAATGTACCACCTGTTTGAAAAAATTTAACTAGTTCCATGAAACATCCTCGTGTTCAATCAAGTTACATAAAGGGGTGATAATTAATAAGATGGGGTGGAGTTTATTCATAAATTCTCTAAAGTCCATGTACGGAGCATAAATGGCTTAAATATCAACGTATTAGTGCGTGATATTATTCGTTATCCTGATTTCGAAGAAAAGTGATAGTCTGCATAAAAAGTGAATTTTTTTCATCTTCCTCACCGGTATCACCCTTTGCCTTAATGCCATTCATTTGAAGATCGATATTGTCCAGAATTTCTTTTCTTTGCCTACGATAATCTTCGAATCCTATATGATTCTGATAATAATCAATAGATAAATCTCTTAACACAGCAGAAATGCCTTTATCATCCATACTAAACCCTATATCTCTCTCAGTACTCTAAAACCGGTAGATGTATCTGCCTTGCCATTGTGAGCTTTTGAAGTGCTTATTGTACAGCTTTCCATAGGATCGAGGAAGGAGCCGCCTACCGCTTCCAGTTTTCGACCGCTTTGGTACACCCATTCCTGTACATTACCCACATAGTTAACAAGCCCCCAGTCATTTTGGCTGCCTACCGTATAGTAGACCAAATCTCCACCTTTTTGAAACCCTCTGGTGCTGAGTTCGCAGTTTCTATTGGGATCTAGTTTTTTACTACGAGATTTCGCTGCATGAAGCCATTCCTTTTTACTCGGCAAGCGATACTTTTTACCTGATTGGCTGCTAAGCCAGGAAAGATAAGCCTCGACCTGGCCAATTGATACCC
Organism: Gammaproteobacteria bacterium; assembly: GCA_050295575.1. Taxonomy (GTDB): domain Bacteria; phylum Pseudomonadota; class Gammaproteobacteria; genus JACNJF01. Next base: position 31,071 of record JBNKPX010000002.1, read on the forward strand.
CCGAGACTGGAAGCTGGTCATTTTTCGATAGCTTGCTGCAGATACCCTTTGCCTCACAAAACTGATTATATTCTCCTATCGAAATTTCATACTTGGTAATAGCGAAGGGCTTAATATTGTTGCTTCCAGGAATAACAACCATTTCCGGGCCATAACTGGCATTCTTTAGCTTATCCTTACACATTGCTCTTTTGCCACGTCTACCAAGTCCAGCCAGAGATATGTCACATGGATCTCTGGATTGAATATTGATTTGTGACAATAATGGCGAGCTAAATAGCTTTAGACTGTATTTTTTTGCATCTAAAGCCCGCTCGGGGAATGATTTACCTATTTGAATAATACATCCAGCCAATGAGCGAACGATAGTATTCTCAATCTTTGAATATCGTCCGGGATCCAGTTGTTTAAGCTTTTTTATACCAATTTCAAAGTTGCGCATATTGATGCGTCCCTGACATTCAAGCAGATTATTTACATTGTCTAGTGCGATATTGAACTGATCGGTAACCTGCTGGCTTTTTTCTGCATTTACTGTTGCTTTTTGCTGTGCCAGTTTTTGTTGCTGTAATCGCTGTCTTCTTTCCTGCTCAAGCTTTTTCTTACGCTCAAGCTCTAGTTTTGCCTGTTCGATCCGCTTCTGCTGCGCAATTTCACGAGCCCTGGCTATGCTCGTAGTAAATTGATCAAGTAATGTTGTTTGAACCGCATAGCGCTTTGCTGCAACAATCAACTGCTCGGCCTGGGTATACTTTTTCTCACTGACTGCTGCTTTTATGTGTGAGACATAGAGATTAAAGATAGCCGCCATTTTTTCCTCAATCCACGGATCTGAATCACCCGTTAATTTTTTCAGGTCAGAGATATCCTTCCAGATAGAGTCCTGCCAGAGATCAGAAAAATTGGCATTCATTATGAGCTTTACAATATTCTCCTTGTAGAAGTCAATTCTGACCTTTAACTCCAACTCATTCCTGATATCGAACTCTGAATAGGCTGGAGGTTCGGGCTCTTTGACAAAAAACAGAAAATAACTACTGATTGCTGCGGCAAAGACCAGTGCTAAAGCAGTTACCATCCAGCTCGAAGACTTAAGCTTAGGCGTTATGTCTTCTTCAAAATTACTGATAGATTCCTGTCTGTCTTCACGATCAAAAGCGATTGCCCTTTCAATAGCCTGCCACTCAAATTTCTTGATATGAGCAATTCGTTTGGGCTTTAATCCCTGTCTTTTCGCCTCGTCGGCGGGGACTTTGTTATAGGGGTGTTTACCAGTCAATACTTCGTAAGCTACACAGCCTAATGCATAAACATCATCGCGTACGTCAGGTTCCTTCCCTTCCAGCATCTCCAGACTAGCATAGGCAGGGGTAAGCGCACCGAGATTACCTGCGTCAAAAACGGTATGGTCCTGAGGGCTCCCTTCAAGATGCTCTACCTGGGCAACTGCACGTGCTATACCAAAATCAAATACCTTGGTCAGACCTTTTTTGGTAACGAAAACATTGCCTGGCTTAAAATCAGAATGAATAATATTGCCCGCATGAGCATGTTTTAACGCAGCGGTCATACCCCGGATGATTTCCCAGGCATCATCGGTCGGCAAACCGGTGGACTTATAACGACGGATTAACTGATCAAGTGGATCTCCATCAAGGAATTCCATGGTCATAAATACGGTATCACCATCACGATCAAAATCATGCACATTCACAATATTCGGGTGTGCTATGCGTTGTGATTTTCTTGACTCGCGCTGTAGTGAAATAAAGGCTTCCGGGTGAGATTTGAATTCTTCACTCAATACCTTGATCGCCACATAAGGGTCACGATCTTTGGCTTCAACCTTTAATAAATCTTTTGCCTTATAAACTATCCCCATACCGCCGGCACCAAGAACCCGCTCAAGAACAAAACGCTTCTTCAGCAGATGCTGATCAGTATAGTCAGTCCGTTTTTCTCCTGAGTCAGCCGCTCCAGCACGCTGCTCCAATGTGACAGTATGCTGCAAGCGAGTATCATCATCTATCAGGGTTTGGCTTTCAGATGATGCTAATACTCTGGTGCGCTGAAACTGAGTTGAATCGCTTTCTCCCTGCTGCGATCGATTTTTATGTTCGCCAGTTGGGCCTGCACTTTCCTGCTCAGGCTCAAACTCTGCTGGCACTGTTATCGGGAAATCTGTTTCATCCATCGCACCCGGGGCCGTTGCAGGTTTTTTGTGCACATTGTTTGCTTTCTGAACAGCCCTGCCTGCCGGAGCAGTGTGCTTTTTAATTGCTATTCGAGTAGCATCCTGATGATTTGGTGGCTGTTGAGCTTTCGGTTTTCTGGGCGCTATACGAGTAGCATCCTTGCCTGCTCCAGTCTGTGGAGCAGCAGGTTTTCTGACTACGGTGCGGTTAGCATCCTCAGTCGTGCGAGCAGGTACTGCTGCCGGTTTTCTCACCGCAACACGCGTTTTATCAGTCGACTCCAGCCCCGGGTTTTGTGGTCTAATTACCCGTGCTTTTCCCTGTTCGTTATCCTTCATAAATCAGTGGATTCCGGTGCCTGAGGCTTTCGCGTAGTCCCACTCTGCTCTCCTTTAACGAGTATAACTGAAACATTATCATCTGCTCCTTTATCGAGTGCCTGTTGAATCAGGCTATCTACCGCCTCCTGCAGTGGAAACTCCAGTAAGGTATCGGTAATTTCCTGAGTGCTTACCATGTTATATAAACCATCACTACATAACAGGAAAATATCTCCCAACTGAGTACTAAAAACATTTATATCAAGATAGAGATCAGGCTGAGCACCTACCGCACGGGTGATCACGTTGGCGTCAGGATGATTTTCAGCCTCATCAGGTGTTAAGTATCCCTGCTGTATCTGTTCCTGAACCTGACTATGATCACGTGAGAGCTGTTGTAATTGGCGATTTCTAAAGCGATATAATCGAGAATCTCCGGCCCATATACAAACACCCACGCGTCCCTGTATAAGTAAAGACACGATTGTACTACCGAGCATTCTGCCTTCGAGCATGATATCTGAATACTCAAGAATTCTATCATTGACATCGATAAGTCGATCTTCAATGGTAGTCACTACTTCATTCAAGGTTTCAAAAGTAGGCAGATCTTCCAGACAGGAGACGACCATATCACTGGCAACATTACCAGCCTCATAGCCGCCCATGCCATCGGCCACGGCCCAGAACTTCGATTCAGGTAATGCCAGCACGGAGTCTTCGTTCACTTCCCTGACCTTACCTACATTGGTATCAAGTGCCGAATTCCATAATATAGGGCGCTGTATGGTGATATCTATCATTAATAAATCTTACATTTTCAGGTTGTAGGGTATCTTCCAGTTTCTTTTCTGCCACTGACCATCCAGCATAGCAGCGATACCTGAAACCGGTGGTAAGCCCTGAGTACAGAAAATAAGTGGTCCTATCAGTTCAGAACCTTCGGTCTGCCACAGGCTAAAACTGGAGCCTTCTGTGTTCAGGCTAGCGTCCAATAAATACGGTAGTGCATTATTAATTTCGGTCTCGGGTGTTTCATCAAGCCCGATAATATACGGACCACTCTCACCAAGATTCGAAGTGGCCTGATAGGCTTCTCGATTATCCTGCTGCAAGAGGTTGATTGATGAATCCAGGCCATCGACATCCATTTTTCCATCCAGAGCTGACAGGCAATAGGACTCTACCTGTTGATACCATTCCTGCTGAGAAAACAAAAAACTCACCACACTGTGATGGGATGCTATCGGTTTAATGATACTAACCGGAAAAAACCGCCCAACTCGATCAACACTGGGCATGATGACACCTGCCCAGATTTTTTCATCAATCACACCAGAAGATAATACGAAGCGCCATATCGGACTGGTAAGATAAATATCTAGCCAGTCTTCGCCTATCTGCTCTCTGGAGGCTGACACATACAGTTGCAGCCATTCATCCCATTGATTGATAAAGGCAGGGGTTAAATTACGAAATATAAAGTCACCATGTGCGGGTAACTTTCCATATATACCGGTGAGCTTAGGAGTCTGCATTCAGATAGACCCTGGACAATTAAAAGAACCCAATAAATTGGTATTAAACGGATTATTGATACTATCCGCCTTGATAAGATATTCCATCTTGTGCTTAATATTTTTAGCACCATTAGCCGGTTTTTCAATGACATTATATTCAATCAAATAAACATTGGCCTTTTTAGTGCGCGTGATTTTTGAGACGTCCTGCATATGTAGCCAGGCCCAGGGACCTTCGAAAGATCTTTCGTTATGCTCGCCATTAAGATCTTCAAAAACAATTCGAACCCGGCTGTTTTCATCCTTTGCGGACCAGGTTAGTTTTTTCCAGAACTTGGGACCATGATTATAGCTAATACGCTGGGCACCCACATCCAGCCAGAAACGGGCGTCAATCTTATTTAATCGATAGGGTTTTAACTGAAAGGATAGTCCAGGTGCTTCCGGACTGGCTCTAAAGAAAATACTTTTGATATTCTGTGCTCGATGAATCTGCGTCAGGGTACCAGAATTCAAGCCTAAAGAACGATTGTCGACGACCCTATTCTTCCAGCGAGTGCCCGTTTTTACAAAGGGTTTAATATATTTCAGAAAAAATTTATCCATTTTCCCTTCAGGTTTGAAGAAATCAGTAAAATCGAGCTGGGCTAACTCATTTTTAGATTTCCTTGACAAGGGATAGCGACCAGATAATGCGTCTTTATAGAAAGTGTACACCTGGTTCTTCCACTCATTGTTCACATGCTGGTGCGCAGCGGCTAAAACCACCCGCCAGCTTTGATCAGATAATTTCTCTAACCACCTTTTAACTGGTTCAGGCTTATTTGCTGCAAACTGAGTTAATGAGGTAATGGCATTGCCAGCCCCCTGAGTGAATCGCGCGGAAGCAACCTGAAAAGACTTCTTGGCCGGGTCAGGAGACACTGCAATTTCACCAATGAAATCTTTTAACTGTTCAATCTTTTGAATGATAGATTTTATCGGTGCAGGTCTTTGCTTACTTTCCCGAAGTAATTGATTCACAGGTCTAAAGTGCTGATCGACCTCAGTCCCTTTAAAATTCTCAGCCAGTAGCGCAGTCACTTTACCTGTTTTACCTTCGCTATTATCATCACTCATGTTTTGTAATAACTGATTAGATAACTGGGTATTTTCGGCAGTAACCTGTAATACCGCCAATAGTGGTGAATAAACCGGGTCGATAAACCTTGAAAGCACCTCCATCGCCTTATCCAGAGAATTGAACTCAGCAAGATCAAGCGACTCCAGAACCTTAGCCCACTGTTGAGTGAACTCAGATAGATAAAGCTGTGTTACCTTTTCGCTGATTTCACCAAGATCGTCCTTGATAAAGTCAACCTTACCACTCTCATCGTCGGATAGAACCCAACGATCGCGCACGAGGTCTGCAATCACCGGAGATTTTGTGGAAAGATCTATACTGTCGTAGCCTTCTTTGGTAAACATGAAGGGTATCTGTAGTCGACTGGCCACATCATCTGAGACCTGGTAAGTTTCACGCACCGATTCGCCGAATAAATTCAGCAAATCTACTTTTTGTCGATACTCAGCCTGATTTCTGATTCGACTATAAATTCTCTGATGCACAGGCACTCTTAATAAAACCTGCCGGGTCTGCTGCACAAGCTGTGGGTTTAATTTATAAGGTTCAGGACTGAGTTTGAGTAATTCCTGCAGGTGTTTTTCGAGAGCCTGTCGATGTGTAGCCTCACCTGTCATAGTCTCTTTCCAGTCAGTTTTAAACCACTCTACAACCAGCGGAATATCCATATGCTCAGTCTTCTGAAACATCAGGTAGGTACGAAAATTATGATATAAATCCCCTCCCTGATGCCCCATAGCAATCTTCTTTTCAAGATAGCTAATCAGTCGTGGTAATAGTAATCGTTTTAGCTGAGAGTGATAGGCGTTATCAGCAGATTCATCAACCTGGCCATCATACATGCCCATTCCCGATAGCCAGGGATGCTGTTCCTGATCATACACTATGCTGGCGTTAGCCAGCGCATTCAATGACGGTATTACAGCACGTACATCCTTATTCCAGTCTTTAACCGCACCCTGACTACGTTCAAACTCTGTGACATATCCAGCTACTTCAAGCATGTAATCGTCATGTTTACTAATACTGCTGGACCAGGAGGCCAACAGACCTATAGCAATGATTACCAGAGAGAAATAGGCCGTACGACGAGACCATTTGATAAATAATTCAAACTTACGATTCGAACCTACCAGTTCGGATTCGGGGAAAATAACCTCCCGAAAAAGATTGCCTAAAAAGAAACTCTTACCCTGACCATGTTGATATTGAGCCTGTTCGCGTTGAAAACCAAAGTTTGCTGAAACTGAGCTCATCATACGGTCAATTGGAGTACCATCCTGAGTACCACTGGTAAAATAGACGCCTCGAAGGTAGGGTTGTTTTTCGTAGCGATTTTTTACAAAAGTCTGGTGTACAAATTCACTGATAATGGTTCGAATATTTTCAACCTGAAGTGGGAAGCCCTGAATTAACCCGCGACGTTTGATATCTCTTTCCTGATGTACCCTGGCTAACTCCCGGTCATACAGACGTTTGATGAGACGATCCATCTCTAACTCAAAATTCTCAAAATCCGGACTTTGAGAGGAATCAGGTGCATTTGCCAAACTTACCCCCCAAACCTGCTCGCGATCTTCTTTTGATAAATCTTCAAAGTATTCAGAAAATCCTGAAATCAGATCAGCCTTGGTAAACATCAAATAGATGGGGAATCGAATTTCTAGCTTCTGCATCAATTCATCGATTCGTGTTCTGATTATTTTAGCCTGCTGCGCTCTCTCCTGCTCCGTCATCACCAGCAGGTCCTGAATGCTAATCGATACTATGGCCCCGTTTATGGGTCTGCGTCGACGATTTCTTTTCAGCAGCGATAAAAAGGCCTCCCAGGCATTGCTATCAACCACCTTATGACTATCCTGGGTTGTATATCGCCCGGCTGTATCAATCAACACAGCGTCATTAGTAAACCACCAGTCGCAATTACGGGTCCCACCTACGCCTTGCAAGGCACCCTTGCCGAATTGATCAGCTAAAGGGAATTCCAGGCTGGAATTAATAAGTGCCGTGGTCTTACCGGACCCAGGAGGCCCTATGATGATGTACCAGGGTAACTGGTATAATGCTTTTGATTTATTTCCTCCCTTAAACCTTAATTTCGACAGTGTGGATAATGCATCGGAAAATCTCTGGTTGAGCAGGTGAGACTCTTCAGATGACTGGTCATTGGCGCTGTCATTAAGGCTGATTTCTTCCTGATTCTGCTCAAGATCGCCGAGCAAATCCTTATTGTTCTTTTTAGTGGTTAATTGAATTCTCAGGTTATTCAGCCCCCATAGCAACATCAGAATAATGATTGCGATGAGCCTTGATACTTCACTGGATAGTGGTGCAGAATTATTCTCACCAAATTTAATCATGGGTCCAACAAACCAGATCACGACCGATAGCGCGATTAAACCGATGATTGAAATGACGATTTTATTGGTAAAAAATTGCAGAATCTTTTTCATTATATTTTGCTGTCTATCCCTTGGATAATTTCGAGTGAGCCTTAATTGCTATTTTCTTCAGATAAGGGTTTATAGCTTGCTGTGATAGCATCAAGTTGGGCAACAACAGGCTCTGATGTATCAAACAGCCAAACCCTGAAACCCGTGTAACTTAGTAATAACACAGCGCACAAAATGCTCGCCACCACCCACAGTGGAATATAGCTTGTTAGAGAATTACGTATTCTGCCAAGCCCTTGCCAATTTGGTGACAATGATCGCTCATAGTCACCTCGTTGTCGCCTGATAATACTGAATAATTCATCCCTTAATTGCTCAATACGATCTCGGCCTCGATGAATAACACGGTATTTGCCTTCAAAACCAAGACTTAGCAAGATGTACATGAATTCCAGAATATCTATATTATCGGAAGGATATTCGAGCATTCTATCCAGGATAAGAAAAAACTTTTCACCGCCTGCGGTTTCATTATGAAAAACACTCAGTAATGACCTCTGGGGCCAGGCTGACTCGGAGCCCCAGGGCGTGTTCAATACGGCTTCATCCAGTGCTGTACAAATCGCGTATCGCACCGATAGTACTATTTCTGGCTTGGTACCCAGTTCTTTCAGTTTATTTTCAAACTGACGAATCTCATTGACTAACCTTTTATGCAGCCCACCCACATCAGGGTGCGTCATTGACTGTCGGGTTTTTTCAAACACTGTAATTAATGTCGTCGCATTATTGACGATTGGATTTATGCCACTATTGCTTTCAAATGACAGAAGTTTCGAATCCGGTTGCTGATTACTCTCAACGCCTGACTGATATAAATTCGCATTGCGTTGTGCTGGTTTCTGGCGTGGTGTCGGTGCAGCTGCTGCAGTGGGAGGAACATTTCTCGAAGCAGCACCTCGCCCTCCGGGAGCTGGTCGTATAACCGTTCTATCAGGATTCATTGGTTGTTGTTTGAAGACGGTTTTATCGCGATTATCAGGTGACATAAAGCTTTCCAATAGTTGATCTGGATGATGGCCCTTGCATGTTTTAAGATTGCCGGATAGCCCAGAATTCAAAAGTCAAGCCGGGAAAATCTCCACCTACGTGAATTGCGAATCCACCAGAGTGTTTTAACTCGTTCCAGAACTCACTTTTCGGTTCAAGTTGAAAATAACAAAAGCCAGAATGATAGGGAATCTGTCTCGGCGCAACCGGCAGAGGCTTTAATCCTATACCAGGCATTGCAGCATTAACCAGTTGCCTGATACGCTCAACGGGACCAATCTTTATCTGCGCTGGCAAGTGCATCCTTAACTGCTCTTCAGGAATATCAGCTTTTGCAGACAAGATAAATACTGCACTACCTATCATTGAGCGGTCTCTAATTTCAGCAACACGGATGCCGTATTTTTTCTCCACCAGCTCAAGGGCGACGGCCTGCTGTTCCTGAACTGTACTAAAACTATTTCTTAAAGCAGCCATCGAGGGTTCAAAACTGGCCTGTAAATCATCGTGCAGATACCCGGGGAATACCGGTGCACGCTTGTTTTTACTAACAAAAGTCGATAATTCACCCACCATCTGAACCATTTGGGCATACAGGTCGACTGGGTGTAAACCTTTAATATTTGACATATGTATCGCCAGAGGCTCAAACCGATTGAGCAATTGCAGCAACATATAGTCAGCTACTTCAGCGGTACCACCCCGGTTTGGGTCAGCCAGCCGAACTGCTATAGCTTCTGCACGACTATGCAGCAAGCCTGTTAGCTCAGTGAGATAACTCTTTAACCTGGGAGAATATCTACAATCCAGAACGGGGGGAATATAGCTATCATCCAGCAATATATTCTTATCATCACGTATCTCAGCAATACGAATTAAGCCTATGCAAACATAACCGCTTAGGTCATCACTGCCTAACAACAACCGAAGATTCAACTTTCCAATATCTATAGTTACAGATTCACCCGTATCAGTTGAAACATCCCTGATTTCATGCTCCATACTGCTAAAGCGCGCAAGGCTTTGAGCATTCTCATCAGAGGCGACTTCCAGAGCCCCCTGACGTTTAACCGGTAATCCCAGATAAATAATAGTGTTATGCGTATTCTCAGGAATATCGATAACAGCCGGGGCAGCATCAATCGAAGGAAAGTTAAATGGCGTACCATCTGGTAGAACACCACGCCCGGAGAGCATTGAAACCTTGCCCAATTTCAGCATTTGCTGGTCAATTTCAAAGTCTTTCATGCCCCAGCTATAGGCATCAAGGGAAGAAAACTTACCGTCAATCAACGCCTCAAGATAACGTTCCTGCTGTTGAAAATGCTGTGGATTCAGAAACATTCCTTCTGACCAGACTACTTTATTATTTAATGACATTTGAAAGTCTTCTTATATTTAACAGTGAACTTAGTTTGTAGAATTATGCTGCGGATCATCGGCAGGCGAATTAAACAATAGCTGGTTTCCAGAAACACGAATCTTGATAGAGTTTCTAAATACATTATTCGCAACCACTGGAAAGATCAGTTTAAATCTGGATTCTTTGAAATCAAAAAACTCAGCATACAGAGCAACATACTGGGTATCTTTATCTAGAACAAAGCTTTCTATTCTATTCTGCCCCGGTGTGAAGCGTTTTAGTTTGTGTGCCTCACCCACCATATCGGCCCCCAGAGCTTCTTTATCTTTTTCATAGATATCGATAAAGTCAGCCTTCTTCATCATTTTTTCAGATTTGAGTTCATACAAACGAATAAATAACGGTGAAGCGATACCTAATTCATCCTGATTAATATCAGAATCTACAATGAACTCAATTTTAAGATCGGTGTCCAGATCAAAGTACTCACCAACCAGACTTTTATTGCTCTGACACGCTGATAAGGTCGTAAGTAGTAATAAAACAACTACAGCCTGAGGTAATTTACTCCACATATTTTGCCCTTTAATTTTCATTAGTAAACTTTTTAGCTTTTCTACTGATTGATAGTTTATGTAACTGTTCTTCGTAAGCTCGAACAAATTTGTCGCCAAACAGATACTGGAAAGAACTATCAATATCGCCCACCATTTCTTTGTAATATGCGACATAAGCGTCCCATTTTTTGGCTTTCTGGCTGCCAGGTAACAGGCCACCCTTTGTTTGTTGATTAAAACGCTCTTCTAATTGCTCTGGGTCAAATCGTTCGATTAACGAAGTAAATGCCTCTCGAATACCCGCCAAAACTGCCAGTTGATGTTCTGCAACGCCTTTAAAACCCTCTTCAACGGCTTCTACAGGCTTTTTAAAGGCATTACCTTTTTTGATAAACATATTCTCCAATGCATCATCAGTATTGGCAGAAAACTTAAGAGGATTATTCTCAACAGGCTGAATTGTAGTCACATTCATGCGAAATTCATTTTTTATAGCGCTTCTGGAACCCAGCACTTTCATCAGCCCTCCTACCATTTCACGCAACACTTCCCCGCCGAGTTTATTGATTTGAAAAATCTCATCATCTGTCAGTTTTTCAAAATTCAACCCTAGAGACTCAATAAATGAAGTATCGACGGCTACTGAAGAGAAAGATGGCTGCTGAGAAGCCTGAGCAGCCTTTTTCTTTAACTCATTCAATTCTGCCTGGATTTTTGCATTCGCTTTTTCCAGCGATTTCTGGCGCTCGGAAACAGATTCTACTTCAGCAGTAGGTGTTGGGGGGAGTTCTCTGGAGGCAGATTGCCTTCTTCCAGCCGGATTTGGTTTAGCTTCAGAGGGCTCAACAGGTGGTAAAGGCTGTTGTAGAGAGTCATTCCCGCTCGCAGCAAAGTCATCATCCCAGTCATCAGGTATTCCACCTACAACCGGAGTCTCCGGTTCTAGCACTGGGGACGGCCAGTCAATCTGCTGATTCATGGGGTCAGATCCATCAGAATATGAGGCTGAAGCGAATGGGTCATAACTATCTTCGGGAATATCCGCCACAGGGCTGTCTGGAGCAATTGAAGCCTTATCCAGTGCCGCAAGTGGGTCAACACCACCTTCTTCTTCAATAAACAATGACTCTTTTGTAAAAACCTGCCCCGATGGAAATGGATGGGAGTCAAAATCATCAAACCCGGCACTGGAAGATGATGCAAAAGGATCATCCGAGCTATCACCAAATGGGCCAGGTGAAGCGATATCATCCATATTATCAAACGCTACAGGGCTGGCTTCCAGTTGAATTGAAAATTCGTAGTCACCAATAACAAACGTATCATGATCCTTGACAGATAAGCGGGTGCCTTTACCCATCGGATCCATAGAACCATTGTAAAAGGTTCCGTTAGTACTTTGATCTATAAGATAAAACTGTCCATTCTCGCAAATAAACTGGCAATGAACCGATGACAGATAACGCTCTGGGTCTTCTAGAACCAGGTCATTATTATCCCCTCGCCCAATAGAACCGCCCTGATTGCCGAACGATATCGAAGACTGTGACATCTCTACCGTTTCAGGGGCTTTTAACATTTTGATTACTAAAGACATTAATCGATCATCCTGATTATTATTTACACCTGTTTTTCCTTATTCTTTTAATTCAGACTTCAAATTAACTTTTGATTAGTCAGGTTAAAATAGCTAAGTTAAACTAAATAGCGCATACATATAAAGAGTACCGCTTAACTCTTCAAGGGTTAAATATACTTATTCAAACCGTTGATAATGATAGTTTAATACAGCGCAACAGCTATATTCCATAACTATATTTTAAGATCATTACCTAAGATCCAAAATCCAGTAAACTTTTAACACCTGCTTGATATAATTATTCAATCTGGCAATTCTTATAGCTTGCCAAAGCTGAATAATATCATCATGCTTTACATGTTGAATACAATACCTTATAAATAAGCTAAATTGAATGATCAACCGTTCTACATATCCACTATTCATGGTTAGACAAAACCCTGAAGGAACAGAAATTAATGTCATCCGAACAAATTATACCACTTGAACAACTGCTTGAACCTATCTCTGCTGACAATCCAGTTGGCAGTGATATACGTGATAATCCATCACCTACTTCACCCTATTACTCCATCAAAGATGCTCGTAATGCTGCCAGAGCAGCTGAACGTAATAACATGTTTGATAGCGATAGTACTGAAGCTGACACGCATTGGCGCAAAATACTGGAGCTTGCTCCCGACATTCTTCATGATCAGTCTAAAGACCTTGAAATAGCCAGTTGGTATGTTGAAGCTCTGGTGCGTCGCTATGGTTTTCAGGGCTTACGTGATGGATTTAAACTCATTCATGGGCTGATAGAGAATTTCTGGAATGATCTCTACCCCCTGCCCGATGAAGATGGAATAGAGACTCGAGTCGCACCGCTTACCGGGCTTAATGGTGAAGGTGCAGAAGGTGTTCTAATAGCCCCCATACGCAACATTGACATAACTCAGGGGGCTTCTTGCGGTCCCTACAATTACTGGATGTATCAACAGGCTCTTGACGTCGAAAAAATACTTGATGAAGAGAGCAAACGCGAAAAAGCCTCCAAACTTGGCTTCAGTAATGAAGATGTTGAACGCGCAGTATCTGAATCCAGTGAACAGTTTTATATTGATCTGATCGAAGATACTGAACAGGCCATTGAAACATATCGCGAAATAAGTCGAACTCTGGATGAGTTTTGCGGCCTCAATGATTCCCCCCCGACCAGTAACATTATCAATATACTCACTGACTGCCTGGGCGCAATCAAACATATAGGCAAGTATAAAATCCCGCAAGACACTGAAGAAGAAGAGGACGATACCCCCTCAGATATGGATACGGAGACATCAACGGGACAACAGGCCGTAACTCAACAATCCTCTAAAGGAGTCCAGTCTCGTGCGGATGCTTTCAAAAAACTCATTGAAATATCTGATTTTTTCCGTAAAACTGAGCCCCATTCTCCTATCCCTTACATTCTTGAACGGGCCGTTAGATGGGGAGATATGCCGCTTGACGAACTAATCAGAGAATTGATACCTGATTCATCTGCCAGAGATTTCTATGGTTCTTTAACCGGAATTAGAACCGATGATGATTAAACACACTGTAACCAATTTAAACCCGATCATAACGAGGAAAAACCATGTCTGATAGTATTCATGACAAACTTAAAAGAGTCAGAAAACCCCGCGTACACATCACCTATGATGTGGAAACTAATGGAGCATTACAAGAGAAAGAATTGCCTTTTGTTATGGGTGTAATGGGTGACTACTCCGGCGACAATACAGAAAACAAAAAGGCTCTTAAGGATCGTAAATTTTCTCAGATCGATCGTGATAACTTTAATGAAGTGATGAATAATGTTTCACCAACGGTTGACATGAAGGTTGAAAACACACTAGAAGCTGATGGCAGTGAAATACCGGTTAGCCTCGACTTCAAAAGTATGGAAGACTTTGAGCCGCAAAACATCGTCAACAAAGTTGACCCACTTAAAAAGCTGATGGAGACCCGAAATAAATTACGCGATCTTCTCACAAAAGCAGATCGCTCTGAAGAACTGGAAAATATTCTCGAAGAAGTACTCAGCAGTACAGATGCTCTGGCTTCTTTGCAGGGTGAACTAGGTACAGATGAAGAAAAAAAAGAGGGTGATGAATAATGAGTGAAACAGAAAGTCAAGCGGCCGAGCAGGATGCTGAAGTTGTAGAGCAGGCCAGTTTTCTGGAACAGGCTATCTCAGCTACCAAACAGACTTCTCGCGATGAAACCGAAGAGCTGCTGAAAACGTTAACCCGTGAAGCAATGGATGGCACGGTAAAATGGGATAAAAACCTGTCGGTAACCATCAACAATGCAATTTCAAAAATTGATCAGGTATTGTCCAAACAGTTATCCGCCATCATGCAACATGAAAAATTTCAGAAACTGGAAGGCTCATGGCGCGGTTTACATCATTTGATATCGAATTCTGAGACCAGTAGCGGTCTGAAAATTCGCATGCTAAATATCAGTAAAAAAGAACTTACCAAGGACCTGGAAAAGGCTGTTGAGTTTGATCAAAGTCAAATCTTTAAAAAGATTTACGAAAGTGAGTTCGGCACAGCGGGTGGTGAACCCTATGCTGCATTGATCGGAGACTATGAATTTACCAATCATCCTGACGACCTGGATATGCTGACCAGCATGTCAAATGTTGCCGCCGCTGGTTTCTGCCCGTTTATTTCAGCAGCTGACCCTAAGATGTTTGGTTTTGACAGCTTCACCGAGCTATCCAAGCCTCGTGATCTTGAAAAAATATTTGACTCTGCTGAATACGTTAAATGGCGTAGCTTCCGTGACAGCGAAGACTCCCGCTTCGTAACCTTAACCATGCCTCGTGTACTGGCACGTCTGCCTTACGGTACTGACACCAAACCTGTAGAGGAATTCAATTTTGAAGAAGCAAGGCTGGATGAATCCGGTCGCCAGCTTGAAAGTGAGCACGACGAATATTGCTGGATGAATGCCGCGTATGCCATGGGCACCACATTAACCCAGTCTTATGCAGAATACGGCTGGTGCACCAGTATTCGAGGCGCTGAAGGTGGCGGTAAGGTCCAGGGTTTACCCAGTCATACCTTTATCAGTGACGATGGTGATAGTGACCAGAAATGTCCAACAGAGATTGGCATCACCGATCGTCGTGAAGCTGAATTAAGCAAACTAGGGTTCCTGCCTCTATGTCATTACAAAAATACCGACTATGCGGTGTTTTTTGGCGCGCAGACCACGCAAAAACCTAAAAAGTTTAATGACCCTGCTGCAACAGCAAACGCAGAAATTTCTGCACGCCTGCCCTACATCATGGCTACATCACGTATTGCTCATTTCCTCAAGGTTATGGCTCGCGATAAGATCGGTTCCTTCATGGAAGCCAGCGATGCGGAAGAATGGTTAAACAACTGGATTGCCGGCTATGTCAATGCAAGCCCAGGTGCCAGCGCCGAGATGAAAGCCAGGTTCCCACTTGCTGAGGCCAGCATAGAGGTTAAAGAAGTACCAGGCCAACCTGGTGTTTTCAGTGCCATCGCTTATATGCGTCCATGGCTGCAAATGGAAGAACTCAGTGCTTCCATGCGTATGGTAGCCAGTATTCCCAAAGCAGGGTAAATAAACTTGTTTAAACCACCTCTTACCACAAGAGGTGGTTTTTTACCCAAGTTCGAGAAAAATGCAGTCTACTACTATCGACTCAATTAACCTGGATGAGCTCTATTCAAGATCGCCCTATATTACTGGAGTTAATCCATTTTTAGAGGAACAGGATCCAGTTAAGGCACTCGCTTTCTGGTTAACCGAGTTTGTACCTGCTCAGTGTGTACATGATGTAGAAGATATAATTCCATCCATCCAGAGATCAATTGCTGACCTGGACGAAATGATCAATGATCAGGTGAATGAAATCATTCACCACCCCAAATTTCAAAAACTGGAAGCCTCCTGGCGAGGATTATGGTATCTGGCCGTACAGGCGGATGGCGCTAAACAGATTAAACTGAAAGTACTGGATATAAACTGGAGAGAGGTGTCGCGCGACATTTCCAGAGCGCTTGAATTTGATCAAAGCCAGTTATTTAAGAAAATATACAGTGAAGAGTATGGCACTCCCGGCGGCGAACCCTATGGCGTCATTATAGGTGATTATGAGATCAGCCATAAAACCTCACACAGCCATCGCTATAACGACCTGGAAACGCTGGATGGTCTTGCGCAGGTTGCAGCCGCTTCATTTGCCCCTTTTATCACCGGCGCAGCCCCTGAGTTATTTGGCCTGGACGATTTTTCCACTCTGGGAAACCCGATAAACCTACATGCCGTCTTTGCACAAAAAGAATACATAAAATGGCGCGCCCTACGCGATAAAGCTGATTCACAATTTGTTGGCCTTACCTTACCCCATATTCTGATGCGCCTGCCTTATCGAAAAACACCGGGTAGCTATAAAGGGCTGTTTTTTTACGAAAAATTCGCCAGCAAGGGCCGAGAAAATTACTGCTGGGGCAACGCCGCTTATGGTTTCGCTGGCATACTGCTACGTGAATTCATCAATGTAGGATGGTTCGGACATATTCGAGGCGTCCCACGCAATCAAATCGGTGGCGGCCTGATATCATCCCTGCCCTGTGACTGCTTTGAAACGGATGCAGAGGATATTGCGCATAAACCACTAACCGATGTCATCATAACGGATACCAGAGAAAGAGAGTTAAGTGAGCTTGGGCTGATATCACTTTGTCAATGCTACGATCTTCCCTTAGCCGCTTTTTACAGCAATCAATCGTTGCACAGGCCTGCGAGATCAAGCACCAAAGAAGGCAATATCAATGCACGCCTGTCAGCAATGTTACAACACGTATTATGCGGATCACGGATTGCACACTATATTAAGGTCATTATCCGCGATAAGGTCGGCTCCTTTATTACGGCTGAAGAATGTGAAGACTTATTGCGTGAATGGTTATTTAAATATACCACCGGACGCGAAGACCTGGATTGGGAAGAACAGGCGCGCTACCCACTTCGAGAAGCTGCAGTCGAAGTAAAAGATCACCCTGAAAAACCCGGTGATTACGTCTGCATTATGCAATTACGCCCGCACTATCAGCTAGACCATATGGTCTCTGAACTGGAGCTGGTTACCGAACTGGCACAATCAGCCTGAACTATCACAATACGGATATGGCAAGAATCGACAAAAAGAAAAAACTACGCCCTTCGATACTGGATCGCTTGCTTGATAATGACCCGGGTAATGCTCTGGAAGTAGATAGCGGCCAACATCAAAAGCTGAAGGAACTCAGAAATAGTGTCAGGCGAGATCTGGAGAACCTGTTGAATACCCGCCTGCGCATCCTGGAGCCAGATGATGAATTCACCGAATTGAAAAAGTCCCTACTTATCTATGGATTACCAGACCTTGCTACAGTAAATATCATCGACAAGGTGAGCAGAAAAAAATTTGTTACCCAACTGGAAAACCTGTTGATCGAATTTGAGCCCCGGTTTAAATCAGTAAACGTCAATTATCTGGAAAACTCAAACGCACTTGACCGCACCCTGCGTTTCAGGATTGATGCCCTGTTATACGCAGACCCCTCACCCGAAGTCATCATATTCGATTCAGTGCTTGAACCCGTTTCACGCACGGTAAATGTTGAGGAGGCTAACCATGCCTGATGAATTACTCCCCTATTACGAAAAAGAGCTAGCATTCATTCGACAAATGGGAGCTGAATTTGCTAATGAACACCCCAAGATAGCTGGTCGTCTGGGTATCAGTGCCGACACCATAGAAGACCCTCACGTCTCTCGTTTAATAGAAAGCTTCGCCTATTTAAACGCACGCATTCAGCATAAACTGGATGACGACTTTCCTGAGCTAAGCGATGCTCTGCTGGAAGTACTCTTTCCGCATTATCAACGGCCTATTCCTTCAACCAGCATCATTCAATTTGTAGCCGATCCAGAAAAACTCGAATCGACCTACAAGATTGATAAAAACACCATACTTGATACTGAATCATTCAATGGTGAAACCTGCCGTTTTAGTACCGCATTCGAGACTCTAATACACCCTCTAAAGGTTGCAGAAGCTCGCGTCATGGGTCGCCCATTTACCACACCTGGCTCCAGTCAATTTAAAGGTGCTGAAGCAGTCGTCAGGCTATCTCTACAAACCTTGACAGAAGATATTAATTTAGCTGAACAGAAACCCGGAGCAATTCGATTTTATCTAAAAGGTCAGCCACAGCATATTAATCCCCTGTATGAACTGTTAATGGGTAAATGCCTGGCAATCTATATGGCTTCATCAGAAAGCGACTCCAGCCCGGTGAGACTGCCTGTCACCTGCCTGAAGCCAGTAGGCTTTGGTATTGATGAAGGGCTATTACCTTATCCAGACACCTCATTTATGGGCTACCGCCTGTTAACAGAGTACTTTGCCTTCCCAGAAAAATTTATGTTTTTCGAACTCGACGATTTCGCACATAAGATTTCAGCTGAATATAGCAATACACTGGAATTTTATATCTATCTTAATGACAGCGACGTAGAACTTGAACATAATATCTCTGCGGAAACATTTCAGCTGGGATGCGTTCCCACTGTTAACCTGTTTCCACATCGAGCCGACCCGATAAAACTGAAGCATACAGCTAGCGAATATCAAATCATACCTGATGCCCGTCGCCCAAAAGGCTATGAGGTGTATGCCTTGAACAAGGTTACAGCGACAACTTCAGCAGGAGATAGCGAAACCTATCTACCTTTGTACGGGATAAATCATGAACAGCAGAATCAGGAAAACTATGCCTACTGGTTCAGCACACGTAGACATGCAAAATTAGGCCTGGAACAACGCGACGAGGCAAGTGATGTATTTCTGAGCCTGGTTGACCTGAACTTTAACCCTAACATCCCTGATGACCGAACACTAATTCTGGAAACCATTTGCAGTAACCGTGATCAGCCAGCAAAACTTCCATTTTCAAGTGAACAACCAAAACTGCAAGCGGTTGATGCTGCTCCTCCCTGTTCACGCATACGTTGTGTAACTCAGCCCTCCCCGGCGATTCGACCTTCGATGCGTAATAATGCACGCTGGCGATTAATATCTCACCTGAGCCTAAATCACCTGTCGATCAGCGGGGGGGATGATGCCGTCACTGCATTAAAAGAAATTCTCAGACTTTACGATTTCAAAGACTCGTCAGCAAATCGTGCTCAGATTGAATCTATAAACAGGGTATCGACACGACCGATTACGGCACCCTTAAATATCGATGGTCGTACGGCACTATGCAGAGGTATTGAGATAGAAATTGAACTGGATAGCGCTCAAATGACGGGTAATAGCAGCTTTATGTTTGCGACCATACTAGAACACTTTTTTGCGCTTTATAGCTCCATCAATTCATTCACCAGAGTACTGGTTAAATTAAAAAATAAAGAAGGTTATCTTAAGAAATGCCCACCAAGAGCTGGCGAAAAAATATTCCTGTAATCGATACGCTGACACAGTCGGCTTATGATTACTCTTTCCAGCAATCAGTTCGATTGCTGGAACGCTCAGCTGTATACGATAAAAAACTATCTAATGCTCAGGTTGCCACCAGTCCTGTTTCAAGCTTTTCACCACCAGCCAATGAAGCCATTCGCTTTAAAACGCATCAATCTCTGGCTTTCCCATCTGGTGAAATCAAAAGCATCCAGAAATACAGCTCTAAAAATCATACGGATAAGCAATGGCAGCTGATCATTAATTTCCTTGGCATCAGTGGTGTTCAAGGGGTATTGCCCTATCATTACAGTGAGCTCATTCTGAAAAGACAAAAGGTGAAGGATGAAACGCTGGAACATTTTCTCAATCTTTTCAATCATCGTACGATCTCCCTGTTCTACAAGGCGTCGGTAAAATACAGATTACCAGTACAGTATGAAAGAAACCTGCTGCATAGCTCTTCACGTAAAAAAACCGATCAGCATTCACAGGCCCTGTTATCACTGATAGGCCTCGGAACAGCGGGTCTGGATAACCGACTTTATACCCGTGATGAATCGCTAATTTATTATGCGGGCCTGTTTAATCAGAAAATTCGCAATACCAGCAACCTGAAACAGATTCTTAAAACCCATTTCAATATACCGGTCCAGGTGGAACAGTTTATAGGTCAATGGAAAGAACTGATTGATGATGTGAGATCTAAATTACCCGACTTTAATAATCCAATGGGACGCAATGCACAATTGGGTCGATCGTTAATGATTGGAAAAAAAGGCTGGTTTGCACAGGGAAAAATACGCATAATCCTTGGCCCATTAGATAAAGCTCAATTAGACCGTTTCGCACCGGGTACTGTCACCCTTAAAGCCTTAAACGAACTGGTCAGGATGTATGTAGGCATGGAAAATGATTATGAATTTCGTATACGAATTTACAAACGAGATAAACCTGAGAGAATCAGTCTTAGTGCAAAAACACCCTCAATAATTGGCTGGGATACCTGGCTTACCAGTAAACCGGGGCGCTACACAGAAGATGAAACTCAGGATATATCGATAAGTTCAAGTAGATTCAGGTAAGACCTAAGTATGAAAAAAACAGGCTCAGGGAAGTAAAATAATTCCCCCGTATTCAGTTAAAACATTCAACCAAATAACAATGATGTCACTACTCATTAAAGGATCAAAGCATGATAACAATTGACTTAAAATCACTAGTTGGAAAACTCAATGAAAACTGCCGAGCAGGGCTCGAAGGGGCAGCAGGACTTTGTCTGGCACGCACGCATTATAATGTTGAAATTGAGCACTGGATTCTAAAATTACTGGAAACACCTGATAGCGATATTGTTGCACTGGTTGAAAAGTTCGAGTTAGACCAGGGTAAGTTGATGGCTGATCTTAATAAAGAACTTGATCGATTAAAATCAGGCAATACACGCGCACCAGCCCTCTCGCCTAATGTCGTAGAGCTGAGTAAAAATGCCTGGATGCTGGCATCGGTAGAATACAGTCATCCACAAACTACATCTGCACATATACTGGCGGCACTATTGCTGGATGATAGCCTGCGTCGCTCGACTGAAATAACATCAGGAGAGCTTAAGAAAATTGCTCCCGAATCATTACGTGCCGTGTTACCCAGTATTGTCGGCAGCACCAGTGAATCAGTTTCAGTAGCTATTGGAGATACCTCGGATTCACAAAAATCTACTTCAGCGACACCAACCAGCACCCCTTCGCTGGACAAATTCACCATCAACCTGACCCAGGATGCTAAAAACGGCAAGATAGACCCTGTACTGGGGCGTGACGAGGAAATCCGACAGATTGTCGATATACTGATCCGCCGCCGTCAGAACAACCCTATCCTCACTGGTGAAGCCGGTGTGGGTAAAACTGCCGTAGTTGAAGGCTTTGCCTTACGTATTGCTTCTGGTGACGTGCCTGCACCACTTAGAGGTGTGACCGTGCTAAGTCTCGATCTGGGCCTGTTACAGGCAGGAGCCAGCGTCAAGGGTGAGTTTGAAAACCGTCTGAAATCAGTCATTGCAGAAGTCAAGGCTTCACCAGACCCAATCATCATGTTCATCGATGAAGCCCACACCATGATAGGTGCTGGTGGCAAAGAGGGACAGGGAGATGCCGCCAACCTGCTCAAGCCAGCGCTTGCTCGCGGTGAGTTAAGAACTATTGCCGCTACTACCTGGGCAGAATATAAAAAATACTTCGAACGCGATCCTGCTTTGACTCGACGCTTTCAGGTGGTAAAGATTGAGGAACCCGACGAATCTAAAGCCATCGATATGATGCGTGCCATCTCAACCATGTTATCCATCCACCATGGCGTACGCATTATGGATGAAGCCATCGTCGCATCGGTTAAACTCTCCAGTCGTTATATCACCGCACGACAATTGCCCGATAAATCGGTCAGCCTGCTGGATACCGCCTGTGCACGCGTCGCACTCAGCCAGAGTGCTACACCCGCAGCCGTCGAAGACACGCAGAGACGCATCACTCAAACCGAAGCCAATATTATTTCCCTGCAACGTGAGAATGCCACGCTGGGCAATTGCGATGATCGCATTGCAGAATTAGAGCAGGAAACAATAGCGCTAAAAGAAGAACTGGAAACACAAAAAGAGCAGTGGGAAAAGGAAAAAGAAATTGTTTCTCAGATACACAAGTTACAGAGCAGCATAGAAGATGATTTTCATGCTCAGGGCCTATCCAAAGAAGAAATGGCTGAGCCTGATGCGCTGCAACAGCTACCCGAAGAAGACCGCGAACGCATTAAAGCCGAGTTACATCAATTGATGCAGCAATTAACCGAGGTGCAATCTGGCAACCCAATGATACAGGTTAATGTAGACGGTCAGGCTATAGCCGAAGTGGTGGCCAACTGGACAGGTATACCCGTAGGTAAAATGGTATCCGACGAAATTCATTCAATCCTTGATCTTGCCGATAGGCTTAATGAGCGAGTGATCGGCCAGAGACATGCACTTGAATCAATCGCCAAAAGCATCCGTACCTCACGTGCAGGACTAACCGACCCACGCAAACCGATTGGCGTGTTCTTTATGGCTGGCCCCAGTGGCGTCGGAAAAACCGAAACCGCTCTGGCACTGGCCGAGGTGCTATACGGCGGCGAACACAATGTCACAACCATCAACATGTCCGAATTCAAGGAAGAACACAAAGTCTCTATGTTGCTGGGTTCACCTCCTGGTTATGTCGGATTTGGCGAAGGCGGTGTACTTACCGAAGCGGTAAGGCGTAAGCCCTATAGTATTGTTTTACTGGATGAAATGGAAAAAGCCCACCCCGGCGTGCAGGATATTTTTTACAATGTTTTTGATAAAGGCACCATCAAGGATGGTGAAGGCAGAGATATAGACTTTAAAAATACCATCATCATCATGACCTCCAATGCCGGAGAGGAACACATCCGAGCCATCTGTGCACAGGCTGAAGAGCTACCTGATCCAGAGGTATTACTGGATAATTTCCGTCCACAGCTGCTGCATTATTTTAAGCCCGCTTTCCTGGGTCGGACTACGCTAATCCCTTATTACCCCTTAGGTGATGAAGACCTGCTAAAAATCACCAAAATCAATATGAACAGGATTGCGAAACGCGTTAAAGATCACTACAACGCTGAATTCAGTTATAACGAAGATGTCATGCTGCATATAGTCGCACGCAGTCAGGAAGTGGATACTGGCGCCAGAAATATAGAAAACATTCTAACCCGTACCATGCTGCCTGAAATGGCTACCGAATGTTTGTCACGTATGGCAAATAATGAATCCATTGAAAAAATTCATGTTGATGTGGATGACGATGGTAAATTCAGCTACAGCATTTCCTGATATGAATGATTCAGTAATGGCTCTGCATTCCAATACAAGCGACCTCTGGCAAACAGCACCTTAGCTGCTGTCGCGTCGTAAGGAGAGTATTGGTATGATCAAAAATCGTAGTTATGTGCAGAGCTTACTCGTTTCTGTTTTGCTGTTCACTGGATTGCTGCTTACATCCACTGTATCAGCAAAACAGCATGAGTTACTCAGCACTATTGAAAAGCTGGATAAAAAATTTCAAAACTTATCCATAGAATATTTTCGTACTAATACAGCCCAGGCTGAAAAAATTCACGATATAGATAAACTAGCTACAGCTGTTAAAAATTTGCAGCAACAGCAAAATATCAATGCAGCAATTCAACTTATATTTACCAATATAGACACGCTAGAGCAAAATGCATTTCACCCTTCTTTAGTCGACTTCTTTAGATTCTTACTCGAACAAAATCAATGGTTGATGGCTAATCAAATCCAGCAGATTATTCAAAAATCAGCTGACGATCTAAACCTGATGAAGTCAAATCTCTATCTCGCTGCCTTCTATGCTGATCATCTAAAATGGTCAAAAACCTTAACGACACTGGGAGAAAACTTTGACCAGTTAGCTGATACCGATGCAGCCTATGCCCATTTATTACAGGGCACAGCGTTGCAACACCTCAAACAACATCGTAAAGCCATCAAATGTTATGAAAAAATCCCTCTAACCTCCGGTTATACAATATATGCTCAGTTAAATACCGCAATTGCTGATATTCGTCTGGGCTGGCTCAGTGATGCGCGCAAAAAGATTAAAGCCATGATAGAAAATCCTGATATTGATACCGATGAGGAAACCAGACATCGGCTGTATCTAATTTTAGGTTATGCATTGCTGCAAAAAGAATACTACCGTGATGCACGCACGGCTTTTCGCCATATCAGCCTCGATAGTCGCTACACCAGTAAGGCCTTACTGGGTATAGCACTGAGCGCCACCAATCAGGGCGATTATATTGGTGGACTGAGTGCATTAGCAAAATTAAAACAATTCAAAACCAACGATCTGCCCTACGATGAAGCCTTTCTGGTTCAGCCTCTGTTGTACCAGAAACTGAAGCAACCGCTATCGGTAGCATCCACCTATTCAGAAGCTGTCGATCACTATACCCAGCGACTGGCCGAGGTCGAGGCCTTAATCTCAGCAAAACTGAAGCCTGACAATTTACATTTAGATACTAAAACTGGTGATGTCACCATACAGCAGTTAAGACTTGAATATAGTCAGCTATACCCTGCTTCCTTTTTTACCAATCGCAGCAGTTTAATCAAGCAATTGAAAAACACATCGCAAAGTGCACTGAAAAAGAAAATTCAAACCCTACTGCATGAATACAATAAAGCCAGCAAAACGGTTCTGGACAATTTATTACAACAACGTCAGAAATTTTTAGCCAGTTACCTGAATCAGGCTCGTTACGGTCTTGCCCGCCACTACGACAACCAGCAACGGAGTGAGCAAAAATGACTAGCCTGACACGCCTGTTGAAAACGATCATCCCGTTCATCATCATAACTTTGCTGAGTGCCTGCCTGGCGGTACCGGATAGATCTACACAACCGAAAACCCTTAGCGAAATTGATAGAAAAGCCCCCAACAGCAAGGTTTTTGTTAAACATAAATCAGAAGAAGAGATCAGAAAGGCTTACACCGAATATTTAAATAACTCGGTAATAGACGATAAATCTCGTCTGGATGCCTTAACTCGACTAGCAGAACTGGAATATAGCTCCAGTAACAAACTGATTAATGCTGACGGTGACATTGACAAGGTTAATCCAGTTGAAGAACAGCTCTACTATCAACGACTGGAAAGAACTATCGACCTGTTAAAAACATCGATCAGAGATTACCCTAAAGCCAAAGAAAACGGGATCCTGCTATATCAATTAGCCAAAGCTCAATCACAGAATAATCAACATAATGAATCCATAAAATCTTTAATCACGCTGGCTGAAAAATTTCCGAAGAGCCCTTTCTACATTGAAGCCCAATTCCGTATAGCCGAAGACGCTTTTTCAAGACAGAGTTATAGTGAAGCAGAATATGCCTATAGTGAAGTCATCAATGCCCCTGGAAACGCCGTATTTTATGAAAAAGCACTGTTCAAGCGCGGCTGGGCACGCTTCAAGCAGCAATACTATTCAGACGCCAACGATGACTTTATCGAAGCCATAACAAACCATAATTTTAAAGCCCAGGACAAGCTCGACACCGCTGAAAAAGAACAGTTTGATGAGTACTTTCGTTCTATCGCACTTTCTTTTTCTTATTTAAACGATCCGCAACAACTGGCTAGCTATTTCCAGAATCTTCCTGACTTCAGGTATACCTATCACACCTATGAAGTCATCAGCGAACTATTCCAGAAGCAGGAGCGTTATTCGGATGCAGTAAGAACCCATCGCCAGTTCATTAAAGATTTTCCAAAATCAGATAACATCCCCTACTCTTATCTGAAGATCATCGAAATCTGGAAAAACAGTGGTTTTAATCAGAAAATTTACCAGGCTATCGAAGCCTTTTACGTCAACTATAACCCCGACAGTAAGTACTGGATAAACCAGAATGAAGATTCAAAGGTTAATCGCCACATCAGACGCGCTTTAAGAGAGTACGTCGTATTGATGAGCGCCTATTACCATAACCGTTATCAATCCACTGCTGCAAAAGTCGATGTAGCCAATGCACAATTATGGTACCAGAGGTATCTATCCCACTACGCTGCCTATGCACAGCAGGATAATATCTACTTTTTATATGCCGAGTTACTCACTCAACTTAAACAGGATGAAAAAGCCTTCAGTTATTATGAGCAGGCCGCATTTGATAATGACCTGATCCTGAATAAAGAAGCAGCCTATGCATCGGTTATCAGTAGTGACAAGTTATTTCGCAAGCTGAAGCAGCAAGCCTATCTGGACAAACTTATTGATTACTCGCACAAGTTTGCGCAGCAGTTTACAGATGACAAACGGGCCCATCAGGTATCACTACATGCTGCAGAACTGGCCTATCAGTCACATAAATACAAAGAGACCATCGAACTGGCTGACCTTGCAGCGCCCAAAAGCCCTCCAAAATCACTGGCTTATATTAACAATCTAAAAGCTGCATCATACTTCAGCCTGAATGAGTTTGAGACTGCAGAAGAGATTTATGGCAAGCTGCTAAAATCAACAAAAGCCAGCGACAAGCAATACGCAAACTTCAAGAACAAACTAGCCTTAAGCATCTACCGACAGGGTGAAGCCAGTCAAAAAGCCGAGGATATCAACCGCTCTATCTATCATTACGCGCGAATCTCCGAAATCGTCCCCACTACGTCGACGGCAGCCACCGGCCTGTATGATGCCATTGCACTCAATATTCAACACAAGCAATGGAATTCATCGGTGAATCTAATCAAACGATTCCAGAAACTTTACCCCAGGCATAAACGGGCTGCTGACGTATCCAAAAAACTTTCCCTGGCCTACCTGGGATCTAATCAGGGTATAAAAGCGGCACAGGAATTTGAGAAGATTGCACAGGTAGATAATAACCGTGAAGTTCAGGCGGCAGCACTCTGGCAGGCTGCTGAACTGTATCAGGAAAAGAATAAAACCGATGAAGCGATTAAAGCCTACAAAAAATACACTGAACAACCCAATATTCCGCATACACAACGCCTTGAAGCCAGTCAAAAGATTGCTCAGCTGTATGCGAAAAAAGGTAACCTCAAATACAGTAACATCTGGCTATACAGAATCCTCAAGGCTGATGGCAAGGCACTGAATAATGTGAAAACCGATCAAAGTCGTCAGATTACCTCAGAGTCTTATCTGGCTCTGGCCCGCTTTGAGAAAAATCGCTTTGAAAACATCAAGCTGGTTAAACCACTGAAGAAAAACCTGCGTAATAAAAAACAGGCCATGCAAAGTTCTGTAGAATTATTTGCCAAGGCATCACTCAATAAAATTTATCCCATCGCCACAGAATCAACCTTCTCGATAGGGAAAATTTACCGCGACTTCAGTAAATCACTGTTAAATTCAGAACGTCCCGATAATCTGAATGCTGAAGAACTTGATCAGTATGAAATATTACTGGAAGATCAGGCTTTCCCATTTGAGGATAAGGCCATTGAATTTTTTGAAATCAATTTAGCGCGCATTAAAGACGGCCTGTACAACGAGTGGATCCAGCAAAGTCATAAACAATTGATTTCATTATTCCCGGTTCGCTATGACCGCAAACCTCGGGTCGATGATTACGTGAAGGAAATCAAATAACAGGGTTAAGCGCATAATGAAGACATCATCTACATACACATCATCCCTGTTCTGCTCGAAAAGCATACGAGTTATTGCTGCATTTTTGGTACTACAACTATTCACTGCCTGTAGCCAGAAATCGCCACCGCCTCCAACAGTGGAAACCGCACCGGTAAAAGTTCAGCCACAGACTCCGGTGATTGAAGATAAAGTAATAGATAGTGAAATGTATCAACAGGGTCTGGATGCATTAGCACTGAATGACTTCAGCAACGCAAAAAAAATATTTCAGCAATTCATCAAGGATAATCCCACTCTCTCGGGTGCCTACAGCAATCTGGCATTGATAGAATATAAGCAGAAAAATTATGACCAGGCCTTGAAGTTAATAGAAATTGCAATCTCTATAAATCCACAGCAGGCGGCAGCCTTTCACTTAAGAGCTCTACTCTATCTACAACAGGGCAAGATAAAACTCGCCCGTGATGATTATCAAATGGCTATCAAGTTTAAGCCAGATTACACTAACGCACACTATAACCTGGCCCTGCTTTATGATATTTATCTACAGGAAATCGCGCTGGCGATAGAGCACTATAATATTTACCTGTCGCTCACCACGGAAAAAGATACCGCAACACGCGAGTGGGTTAACCATCTGAAAAACACGCTGAAAAATGGCTAGAATCTTTATACTGATCCTGTTTCTGGGCTTACAGCCTGCACCATTACTGGCGCAGGATAATGATGAAATCGAGCTACGCATTACCACTATCAAGAGCAATAAAGAATTACCTAAAATACTTTATATCGTCCCCTGGAAGGATGTAAAAGCGACCCCAAAACCGCAGAGACAACTGGTTCTACACAGTCTGTTTGGTGACTTATTCGAGCCAATTCTACCCAGACCTTAAGGCAGCACTGATGTGGTCAGATGCTCAAGCATTGTTTCCGCTTTTATCAGGCTTTCACTTATCGAACGCGAAAACTCAAGCTTCCCTGTCATTTTACGAAGCCCTGCTCTTCTAAGTTTTAAAATCATTCTGGGTTCCAGATTGTTGATAATCAAACCTACATTGGCATCACCTAGATTATTAATAATGGTTTCCATCGCCACAATCGCACTCATATCGATCATATTCACTTCAGTCATATCAAGAATAATAATCCTGACTTCGGGCGTAATATTGGTAATGCTCTGTAGTGCTTTTTGTGCCGAGCCAAAAAACAGCGAACCATTGATATCATAGATAGCGATCTTGCTTGATAACTCACCATAGTCTTCATGTGAATGTTCAACTTTGGTGGTCGTGCTTAAAGAGATACTTTTCCGAATAAACAGGATTGCAGCCAGGCTCATGCCCACACCCACCGCAATCGTCATATCAAAGAATACAGTAAGCAGAAAACAAAGCACTAGCACCACAACATCATCCAAAGGCGCGACCTTAAGCGTGCGAATAAAATGTCTGGCTTCGCTCATATTCCAGGACACCATCAACAGCAGTGCAGCCATCGAAGCCATCGGGATGTAAGATAATAAAGGGGCCAGCACAAAGATAGCCGCCAGAATAAAAAAGCCATGCACGACCGAAGCCAGAGGAGAACGGCTGCCTGCTTTTATACTGGCAGCCGTGCGAGCGATTGCCGCCGTAGCGGGTATGCCGCCAAACAGAGGCGCAACGACGTTGCCTATACCCTGCCCGATTAACTCATCATTGGGGTTATGCTTTTTGCCCGACATACCGTCAGCAATCACAGCACATAATAAGGATTCCAGTGAGCCTAATATGGCTATAGCGATAGCACTGGGTAGCAGTTGATTAATCAGTTGCCAGCTAATACCAATGGCTTTGCCACTTTGGTCGGGTAGGTTCCATGGCCAGTCAAAATTCGGCAAGATGGGCGGAATACCATTGCCAGTAATGCCGTTAATATCGAATTGAAAGCGACTTCCGATGGTCGCTACCGAAAAATCAGAAGACATTTGATGCGCTAACCAGGCCACCACCGAACCTAATAGCAATGCCACCAGATGTCCAGGAATCCTGGATCGAAACTTTGGCCACAGCACCAGCACCGCCAGCGTCAGTCCACCGATAAAAACTTCATGCAATTGAATAGATGGAAATGCCTTGATAATCGCAAACAGCTTATGTACATAATGACCTTCCATCGCCTCGACACTAAGGCCGAGGAAATCCTTAATTTGAAAGGTGGCAATCACCACACCGATGCCTGAGGTAAAACCAATGGTTACCGGATAAGGCACAACCTCAATTAATTTTCCCAACTTGGCCACGCCCATCGCGAGTAAGATAAAGCCAGCCATAAAACCACTGAGCAGTAATCCTCCTAAACCAAACTGTTGCACAATAGGTAATAGAACCACTACAAAAGCGGCAGTAGGCCCGGAAATATTGACCTTTGAACCACCTGAAATTGCAATAATAATTCCAGCGACAATGGCGGTATACAAACCTCGCTCGGGTGATACGCCACTGGCGATAGCCAACGCCATAGACAGGGGTAGCGCGATAACGCCAACGGTTAGGCCTGCAAGAATATCCGCCTGAATATCTGAGTATGAGGGGCGATTCCTTATCGATTTGGTTACTGCTGAAAACATTTTTTACCCATATAAAAGCGCGAGGTCCGACTGTAGTACAAAATTCCTGAGGATGAGAAAACTGCTCTAAAGCTAAGGCTCTGCTGCAAAAAAGTACACAATCTACTCTTATTTTCTACACTTGTTAATACCCTTGGTATGATTACAAGGCTATTCCTGCTCATTACATTAGTTTATGCTTGCGCCGAATCACTTTTCATACTGAAACAATCACTTAAGCTCCTCGGTCTTTTAAACTTTATGCACACAACACAGGCACCCATAGTCAAGGATCTGGTACTGATTGGTGGCGGACATGCGCATGTTACCGTACTAAAACGTTTTGCCATGAACCCTCTGCCCGGTCTGCGCATCACGCTTATCACGCGCGATATCCACACCCCCTATTCCGGTATGCTTCCTGGTCACATAGCCGGATTCTATAGCTATGATGACTGCCATATAGACCTGGGCAAACTCGCCAGATTTGCCAATGCCCGT
Organism: Gammaproteobacteria bacterium; assembly: GCA_050295575.1. Lineage (GTDB taxonomy): Bacteria > Pseudomonadota > Gammaproteobacteria > JACNJF01. The sequence goes on from JBNKPX010000002.1 coordinate 61,972, forward strand.
CTCTACCATGCCAGTGTCAGGCAGCTGGATGTAGAAAACAAACTGGTTCATGTTGCAGGCCGTCCCGCTATCCGCTATGACCTGCTCTCCATCAATACAGGATCTCGCCCTGACAGTCGCAATATCCTGGGTGTCGATCAATTTGCATTATCAGCTAAACCCATAGACCGTTTTCTGGATCAATGGAATGCCCTGATTGAACGAGTACAGAATACCAGCCAATCCCTGCGCATCGTAGTGGTTGGTGGTGGTGCGGGCGGTATAGAACTTGCGCTCTCGACCCAGCTGCGCCTGCAAAACACCCTGAAGCAAGCCGGTAAAAATCCTGAGTTATTGCACTACACCCTGCTATGCGCCAGTGAGCATATCATGCACCAGCATAATGAAGGCGTACAAAAACGTTTTGTACGCATACTCAAACAACGCCATATCACCCTGCACTGTTCAAAACAGGTCAGCGCAGTGAAAGAAGACCAGGTCATCACCATTGATGGTTCCTGCTATGCTGCCGATGTCGTTATCTGGGCCACCAGTGCGTCCACTGCCGACTGGCCGGGCAAAGCCGGTCTGGGCGTCGATGAGAAAGGTTTTATCCATGTACATGACACACTGCAATCCACCTCACATCCGGATATTTTTGCTGCCGGCGATGTTGCTGCATTACCCAGTCCCAGACCTAAATCCGGTGTTTTCGCGGTTCGGCAGGGGCCGATACTGGCAGATAACCTGCGCGCCGCAGCCACTCAAAAACCCTTACGCGCCTATCGCGCTCAAAGGAATTTTCTTGGCCTGATTAGCACCGGAGATCAATATGCCGTTGCATCGCGTGCTAACTGGTCTTATGAATCGGCCTGGTTATGGAATATTAAGGACTGGATTGATCGCAGGTTTATGCTTAAGTTTAATCAGTTACCAGAAATGAAGATTGATCATCCACCTCAGCTAGCAGCCGGTATCACCGATGCTGACACGATGGAAAAACTGGCCAGTCAACCAATGCGCTGTGGAGGCTGTGGTGCGAAGGTTGGATCTAGCGTTCTATCTCGCGTGATGCAACGCTTACCCACTGAGTCACGTACAGACGTCCTGATCGGACGAGAAAGGCCAGACGACTGCGCCATGTTCACCATCCCTGCTGGCAAGGCCATGGTACAAAGCGTGGATTACTTTCGTTCCTTTATAAATGACAGCTTCACGTTTGGAGCCATCGCCGCCAATCATGCTCTGGGTGATCTATATGCGATGGGTGCCGAACCCCAGTCTGCGCTCGCTATAGCCACGGTACCTTACGCCAGTGAAAAAATTGTCGAGGAAAACCTGTTCGACCTGCTGTCCGGCGCGATGTCGATGCTACAGCCTGGCGGGGCGGTACTGGCGGGTGGCCACTCCAGCGAAGGAAGCGAACTCGCCTTTGGCCTAACGGTAAATGGACTCATCGATCCCGCACTGGTGATGAAGAAACAGGGTCTACAGCCAGGCGATAAAATCATTCTCACCAAGGCCATTGGCACAGGCACCCTGTTTGCCGCTGAGATGCGCACCAAAGCCAAAGGACGCTGGATAGATGCAGCAATTCAATCCATGCTTGTCTCCAGCCAGGCAGCATCACTTTGCCTGCAAAACCATGCGGTATCCGCCTGCACCGACCTGACCGGGTTTGGATTGATTGGGCATTTATTCGAGATGATGACAGCGTCAAATGTAGATACAGAGATTCTACTGGATGCACTCCCGCTACTGGATGGCGCACAGCAATGTGTTAGTAGCGGCATTCTATCGTCCCTGCAACCGCAAAATCTGCGTCTAAGACGAGCTATCAAGAATTTTGAACAGTGTGCGCAGCACCCTCGCTACCCCCTACTTTTTGACCCGCAAACCGCAGGAGGACTATTAGCAGGAATACCTGAAAAACAGGCGGATGACTGTTTGCAGCAATTGCATAGCCAGGGCTATCTGGACGCGGCGATTATCGGTCAGGTAGTTGAAAAATCTATGCAACAGCCGACGATAACCATTCAACAATAGCCTGGCGCTAATATGACCGGGACAGGTGATCATGTTATGAATATTATAGTGACAGGCGGCGCTGGATTTATTGGTTCAGCACTAGTCAGGTATTTGATTCTCAATACCAAACATCAGGTTCTAAATATAGACAGCCTCAACTATGCTGCAAATTTGCAGGCATTGGATGCTGTAGCTCACAGCCCTCAATATCATTTTGAACAGGTTAATATCTGTGACAGGGGTAAAATTAAACAGATCATCAATCAATTTCAGCCCGATGCAATTATGCATCTTGCTGCTGAAACTCATGTTGATCGTTCAATTGACGATCCCGATATTTTTGTAAGCTCTAATATCGTCGGTACCCAGGTTTTACTGGAGTCAGCTAGAAGCTATTGGCAAAACCTCTCCCTGGATAAAAAATCCCGCTTCCGTTTTCTATATATCTCAACCGATGAGGTTTATGGGAGTCGAATCGCTGATGAAACAGTTGATGAAGAAGCCGCTTACCGGCCCAATTCGCCCTACGCCGCCAGTAAGGCCGCTGCAACCCATCTGGTTCGAGGTTATTTCATGACTTACCACTTTCCAGTGCTCACCAGCTATAGCTCGAATACCTTTGGGCCATGGCAGTTCGCAGAGAAGTTAATACCGAGCACCATTCAAAATGCCCTCCATCTTAAGCCAATAACAGTCTATGGGCGTGGTGAACAAAGTAGAGACTGGCTTTATGTCGATGATCACATCTCGGCATTAGCTATTGTTTTGCAAAAAGGCCAACCTGGAGAGGGCTATAATATTAACGGTGGTTATGAAGTCAGCAATCTACAACTGGTACAAACTATCTGTCAGCAACTGGATGTTCTACGCCCTGCCCCGAGTGGCATTCAATATCAGCAACTCATTACCTTTGTTGATGATAGACCAGGGCATGATAAACGTTATGGACTTAACGATAATAAGATCCGCCAGCAACTTGGATGGCTACCACAACATAGCTTTGAGCAAGGTATCCGTAAAACCCTGGACTGGTATTTACAGCAATTTGATAATAATTAGCTCAGATACCCGGTTATTTGGGTGACATTTAGAAACCTGCCTCAGGTTTAACGAATAATTTACAATGGTTTAACTATATTCAGCTTATGAAGATTCTTGTCATTGAAGATGATGCTGATATTGCATCCAATATAGGCCTGTACTTTGAACAGAAAGGCCATCAACTGGACTTTGCCTACAATGGCAATCTGGGGCTTAAGCTCGCACTGGAAAACACATTCGACCTCATCATTCTGGATCTTATGCTTCCCGGTAAGGATGGCATTAGTGTCTGTCATGAATTCAAATCCTCTAAACAAACCTACACGCCCATTTTAATGCTGACTGCCAGAGATACGGTAGAAGACAAGGTAGAAGGCTTCGAAGCGGGCGCTGACGATTATCTGGTCAAGCCTTTTTCATTACGGGAGCTTGAAGTTCGGGTAAACGCTCTGACCCGACGCCATCAGGTGAGTGCTGATTCATATTATCAAATCGGAGATTTAAACCTGGACCTTAAAACACGAAAGGTACATCGTGGAGATACAACAATCAGCCTCAAACCAAAAGCTTTTTCAATTCTGGAATACCTGATGAAACATCAGGACCGGGTAGTAACCAGACAGGAATTGCTCGACTATATCTGGCACGATGACACCCCTGAGGGGGACCCTTTACGCGTACATATCCATCATCTACGCCAGCAGGTAGACCAGCCTTTTACTCAGCGATTAATCCATACCGTACATGGCGTGGGATATCGTATCTATCAGGAAAAGCAGTCTTGAACCCATTGATTGGTCCCCCCTCACTGTTTAAGAAAATATTGCTGAGCATTTCACTCGCTACTATCGGCTTCCTAACACTGCTGACTGTTGTCGTATACTTTTCTAATAAAGAGTTAGAGTATGACCTGCTGGAAAAGCAGATTGGTACCGAGATGGACAACATACACAGCATCTTAATAGACAATCCTCATACAGTATTGCCACAAACAGCCAGTTTGAGTGTGTATCTAAAAAGCCGTGCCTCAAGGGTTCCTATCCCTGAGTTTCTGCAACAATTCCCTCCAGGGACGCATCACAATATTGAAATAGATGAGCACTCATATCATATTCAGGTACAGGCATTTGATGGGGATGTTATCTATATCAAATATGACATTTCACAACTGGAAGAGTCTGAGGAGTTACTCCATAACATACTGATCATAGCCTGGATTTCTTTTATCTTTATGGTTTTTATACTCGCCCATCTGCTAAGCAGGAAACTGGCCGAGCCAATTACCCGATTAAGCGAAGAAGTCTCTCATCTGGTACCGGATCAACGTGGCGTACAACTCAGTCAACATTATGAAAATGATGAGGTAGGCAAAATATCTCAGGCCTTCGATCTGTACCTGAAACGTATGGATGACTACGTCGAGAAACAAATCGCCTTCGCAGCGATGGCCAGTCATGAACTACGTTCACCAATGACCATCATCCAGACCTCGACAGAATTAATAGACTGTCAGCATGATGATGCAGCCACACGCACACAGGTAGAAAAAATTCAGCGCGCCACGCGTGGTATGGTCGAAATGATAGATGCGCTGTTACAGGTGACGCGCGACCAAAAACCTGCCAGAGAGACCAGGCCTCTTAAACTCTATTTCGTGATAGATGATATTTTGAACATGCTGCAAAGCGATATTCAATCGAAAAATATCGACATAGAAAATTCGCTGCTGGAAACCCACATCGTCAAAGCCGATAAAACACTGGCTACAGTGGTCTGCAGCAACCTGATTAAAAATGCGATAAAACATGGGGCAGATAGCGGCATTCGAATTGAAATGGAAGATAAAAAACTATCGATTATTGATAGCGGATTAGGGATTAGTCAGGACGAACTGGAGCATATCTTTGATTTCACCTATCGAGGTCATAGCAGCCAGGGTTATGGAATAGGCCTATATGTTTCAAAATTAATCTGCGATCATCAGGGCTGGGTGTTAAGTTTGTCACAAATCCCTGAAGGCGGCACTCAGGCTAGCGTCAACTTCACCTCCTGTTAACCTACCGTTAACAAATATTAAAGTACTATCCCTATTGTTAATTCACAAAGGCATGATGATTATGAAAAAACTGATTTTACTACTGATATTTATTATACCTTCTGTCCAGGCTGAGGTGTATGACATCAAGGATTTCAAACTGGAGCAATATCAGGGAAAAGTAGTCTACCTCGACTTCTGGGCCTCCTGGTGCAAGCCCTGCCAGAAATCATTCCCGTGGATGAATCAATTGCAAAAGAAATTTCCAGCCGACAAGTTCCAGGTGGTCACGATCAATGTTGATGAGCAAAGCGAAGATATGCATGATTTCCTGCAGAAAGTCCCTGCTGACTTTGATATCTACCACGATCCCAATGGGCAGCTGGCGGCAAAATTTGAACTGGAAGGTATGCCCACCTCTTATCTGATTAATAAAGAAGGTAAGGTAGCCAGGAAACATATCGGTTTTCATCAGGATAAAATAAGAGGCTTTGAAAAAGAGATAAGAGATTTACTCTAAGGAAGCTCTGAATTAATCAGAGGTTCTCTGTGTCTATTAGCAGGATGACTGAACAGCTCAGGAGTGATACATTCAACACAGTATTAACTCCTGGCTTTTAATTGATGGATATAACGCAACGCGAACATATCTGGTATGGCCGTTTTCAATGCATGGCCAGTCCCTGCGAAGTATTGATTGAAACCGACGATGAAAAACTCGCACGGGATCTAATCGCTCAGGCTGAGCAGGAAGCCCTGCGTATCGAACACAAATTCAGTCGCTATCGAACAGATAACATTGTCTACCGTATCCATCATAATCATGGCAAGCCGGTCAGCATTGATGAAGAAACCTACCGCCTGCTACAGTTTGCAGATAACTGCTACCAGCTAAGCGATGGACTGTTTGATATCACCTCTGGCGTACTCAGACTACTGTGGAATTTTAATGGTGAAAATGAAATTCCCCGGCAATCTCAGATTGATAAAATACTGCAGCATATAGGCTGGCACAAAGTAAGCTTCTCAGAAACCGAAATCACCCTGCCCCAGAATATGCAGATTGATTTTGGCGGTATTGGAAAGGAGTATGCCGTTGACCGTGTGTTGCAATTGTTAATGACACAAACCGACAGTAGTATGATGGTCAATTTTGGTGGCGACTGTCATGCTAATGCCCCACAGAAAAATAATCAGCCCTGGATTACTGGCATAGAAAACCCGCTCAAACCCGGTGACGCTGCAGGAATTATTAAACTCAACCATGGCGCACTGGCTACCAGTGGAGACGTTTATCGCTATATCCAGAAAGGCAATATTCGCTACAGCCACATCCTGAATCCAAAAACCGGATGGCCGGTAATGAATGGTCCACGTTCTGTAACTGTTGCTGCGGCAACCTGCACCGAGGCAGGGATACTATCGACTCTTGCCATGTTGCAAGGGAAAAAAGCCGAAAGCTTTCTTAAGCAACAGGCGGTTAAGTACTGGTGCTATCGTTGAAGTGAGCTATCAATCCAGAGCCGATCTGAATGAAGGCTTTTAAGGCCTTTATATTTGATCGGGTATCTCCGCTAGGAGTCGATACTGCAATACGCGATGTTTTCTTTAGTCGATGAACTGCCATTACTAAATGGCTCTTATATTATGTGTAGCAGCATTCACTCTTAGCAAACACACTGCCATCATGCTATATATCATCCAGCTCGGCATTCACTATGGCTCTGCCGAAACTTTGCTCAGGCTCTGAACATGAATCCAATTATTGCCTGAGCAATAGCACCTTTTTTGTTTCATAATAATGCTAATTCAGCTTTTCTATTGTTAGTGTTGGATAAAATAGCTTCAGTATTTCTTGATACTGCCATCCCTGCCCTGCTAGCTCATTAGACTGTTGTTGGCACAGGCCAACCAAATGACCTCGCCCTCGCCCCTTTAATAACCAGCCTTCTGTTTTTTGTTCGATAGTAAATTCATTTGACGGTATTGTATTCCAGCCATACTGGCGATTGATCCCCAGACGGAACGATTCAATATTGATTAGGTCTTGCCCTATAGCGATCTTAACGGGCTGACTTTCACTGTTGCGAGAGAGCTTGCTAGCGCCGGGGAAAACCTTACTGATTTGCTGATTGCTGAGGGTGATTTTCCAGGGCTGCCCTTGTGCCATCGAGTCAGGCAAGTCGATAGCGGGTGCTGTGTCATGGCTATCCCAAAATTCGCCCGCATGATAAATGGCAGAACCACATTCAGCATGAAACAAAACATCGGCAAGTTGCCCATGTTGTTTCAGCACCTGATTCTGACTTTGCATAGATATCGGGTAGACCTTTTGCGCGTAATGGTCGAATCCTTTGAAGACCTGATGGTATGCGAGGTCGTATAGCGGCCCACGTTGAAGAGTTTTAAGTGCGTATGTGCGAGCCAGAATAGCTTGCGCCTTAATCAGCTGTTCGCTGAGCTTGCTTCCCAACTCTCCCGTGACGACGCCAGCGACATAAATCTCTAGCGGTGTTCGATTGCTAACCTGGTATTCCGTTCCATTCCAGTGTGCCGAGATAGTACCTCTATAGATGCGGGTTTCACCATTCACCGTAATTGAGATATCTTGCTGAGCCGGCGCTGTAAACTCCCATTGCGGCGAGGTTTGCGGATCTAGATGAAATATACGACTGCGCGTTTCTACTATCAGGGTTTTAGGATGATATTTCGATAGTATCTGTATCGAAATAATGCGCTCACTGGCGAACACTTTATTCGATATCAATACACATAACAAAAGTAGAAACCAACGCATTATTTGTTAGCGATGACCTGGCTTCGGTAATCTTCGACAAGCAATGGCACGCTATCCTTCCCCCCGGCATCATCGATTACGCTGACCGTATAGTCCCCCGGGGGCGGGTTTATAAAAACAGGCTGGTAAGGCTGATCGCTCGCGACGATCAATTTATCATCCAGAAACCATTGTACATGCTTGATTCGATTGGTGACTGCGACCTGCAGTTTGATCTGTTGATCCACTTCACTCAGCCTGTCATCGCGCCGGATATAGCGGGCACCGGCCATCGGCGACT
>JBNKPX010000003.1:0-69818 GCA_050295575.1 Gammaproteobacteria bacterium
AACTACTAAATCTAACAGCAGATATTCTAGCAGACAGTCAGTCTGATTATGCAGCTATGCAGCAATTCCTCGAACAGAAAAACCTGACAATGTCTCTGGAATCATTAAATGAAATGCCGCTACCTCCCAGTCTGCAGGCTCAACGTGATAGAGGTGAGATTTTTATTCTGCAATCTGATGATGCCGATACCCTGTATCGTCGTATAGCAAAAACTGACTGGTTACTCAGTCTTGAAATACAGACAGCGGTAAACGTTGAGCAGGAGAATGCTCGCTATATACTTACCCTGTTATTTTATGCGGGAGTCGCAATAATATTGCTGCTCTGGTTACTACCCTTATTACGCACAATAAATGAATTAAATCAGGCGGCAAAAAAGATAGGATTAGGTGAATTAAGCACTCGAGTAGAAAACCCAAATGGGTTGTACCTTAAACCTTTGAAGACAGAATTCAATGCGATGGCGCAACGTCTACAGCAATTGAATGAAAACAACCAGCTCATGAGCCAGGCAGTGTCGCATGAGTTACGCACGCCGTTGTCGCGCCTGCGCTTTGCACTGGACATGATTCAGGGGCGTAAAGATCAGCAGCAACGTGAGCAGGATATCCAGCGCATGGAAGCGGATCTGGATGATATGGAAGATCTGATCAATGAATTGCTTAACTATTCACGCCTGGATAAGCAGCCAGTGATTGAGCTGGAGCCGGTTAAGATTGAAGCCTTGATAGAGCAGCGTATACAGCGCCGCGTAGATGCCAACTGTCGGATAAGATTTAACGCTCAGAAAAATGAAAGCCTGATTGCAGGCGATTACGATTACCTGTGTAAACTGGTTGATAATCTTATCCAGAATGCCTGCAGGTATGCAAAACAAAATGTACAAGTCAGCTGCCGTTGGGGCGATACCCGGTTTTCTCTAACTGTAGAAGACGATGGTCCCGGTGTTGAAGAAGATCAGATCGAACAGATCTTTAAACCTTTTTACAGGGCAAAAAATCAATCCGTAAAAAAGAGTTCAGGGTTTGGTCTGGGGCTGGCTATCGTCAATCGAATAGTTCAATGGCATGCGGGTAGTGTCCATGTCTGCAAATCGACTAAGCTCGGTGGTGCCTGTTTTGAGGTATCGCTACCTATCAATGAACAGGGCTGAAATACCCGATTCGCCTTAACCACTCGTTTCAATATACAATCTTTAACAGACTAAACTGATGAGGGTGTTGATATGAGTTGGCAGCAAAAGATACTACGCATCAATCTGACGCAAGGAAGCTGTGAGGTTCAGCCCCTGAATATGCAGTGGGCTGAAGAATACCTTGGTCAACGCGGTCTGGGCAGCAAGTACCTGCTGGAAGAAATGGACCCCGCTGTGGATGCACTATCCGCTGAAAATAAACTCATCTTCGCGACAGGTCCCCTGACCGGCACCATGGCTTCTACTGCGGGGCGCTATTCGGTCATCACCAAGGGTGCGCTTACAGGTGCCATTGCCTGTTCCAATTCTGGTGGCAAGTTCGGCGCCGAGCTTAAGAATGCGGGCTTTGATTTACTTATAATCGAAGGGCAGTCTGCGCATCCGGTTTACCTGCATATCGAAAATCAGACAGCAACATTATGTGATGCTTCTGAGCTATGGGGGCAAACCGTATGGCAGACTGAATCACTGATAAAAGAAAAATATCAGGACCCGCTGATGCGAGTCGCCAGCATCGGTCAGGCGGGCGAAAACCTGTGCCGCTTTGCCTGTGTGGTGAATGATCTGCATCGTGCTGCTGGGCGTTCTGGAGTAGGTGCAGTAATGGGGTCAAAGAGACTGAAGGCGATTGCAGTACGTGGCAGTTTGGGTGTGAAAAATGCCGACCCGCAGAGATTCATGGATATCGTCAATAGCGTCAATGCTCGCCTCACTGATCGCGAAGGTATGGCACGTGATGGTACGCTGGCGATGATCGATGTCACCAATCGTTTCGGTAGCCTGCCAACACGTAATAATCGCAGTGTACGCTTTGAAGGTGCAGAAAAGCTGAACCCTCAGGCTATGCAAACTCCAAATGAGCATCAACATACCAACCTGGTAACCAATGCCGCCTGCTTTGGCTGTACCATTGCCTGTGGCCGAATCTGCAAGATAGATCCGCAACATTTTTCTATCAGGGATAAGCCTCAATACCAGACCGCATCCGGTGGGCTGGAATATGAAACCGCCTATGCACTTGGTGCTGCAGTAGGTGTGGATGATATTGATGCGGCCACCTATGTAGGGTTCCTGTGTAACGAGTATGGAATGGACCCCATTTCGCTGGGTGGTTCGATAGCGGCTGCGATGGAGCTATTCGATATCGGTGCTATCAATGAATCCGATACTGGCGGTATTCGGCTTGAATTTGGCTCAGCTGAAGCGCTGTGCCAGATTGCAGAATTAACCGCAGGTGGCGAAGGCTTTGGACGAGATATTGCTGAGGGGTCGCGCAGGTTAACGCAAAAATATGGACAGGCTGATTTATCCATGACGGTCAAGGGGCAGGAATTTGCAGCTTATGATGGACGCAGCATGCAGGGCATGGGGCTGGCTTATGCAACCAGCAATCGGGGTGCCTGCCATTTAAGGGCATCTCCATACAGGCATGATTTCACGACCACTGACATTGAAGGTAAGCCTGAGGACGTCAAAAGCAGTCAGGATGAAATCGCCTTTATCGACTCCAGTGGTCTCTGTATGTTTCCACGTGGTTGTGGATGGGGTATAGAAGACTATCTCGCCATGGTAAATGCAGCCTGTGATAGTGAATGGGATATGCAGCGCCTGAGAATAACAGGCGAACGCATCTGGAATCTGGAACGGCAATTCAACCTGCAAGCCGGTCTGAGCAAGCTGGACGATACGCTGCCGAAGCGCATACTGGAGGAACCTGCTGATATCGGTGTGGGGAAGGGGCTGGTCAGTCGGTTGCCAGAAATGTTGCCTGTTTATTACGCGCTTAGGGGTTGGGATGAACAGGGTGTTCCGAGCGACCAGACGCTTGAGCGGCTGGGTTTGAAGTAAATACAGAATGAAATTGACGGTACACCTGTTCGGTGCTCTACGCCTGTATCTGCCTACCGACAGCGATTTTAATAGTTGTGAGCTTGAGCTTCTAGATAATTCGACTTTGACTCAGCTTTTAAAAAAGCTACAGATACCGGGGCAGAGTGAATTCATAATCCTGCTCAACGATCAGAAAATATCTCAGGATCAATTCAGTAATACAGTAGTAGATGAGAATGACGAGGTGATTTTATTACCATCTATTAAGGGGGGATGAATCAGGGCTCAATGTAATGGATAAAATAAGACTGGAAGTCACTTAATACATGTTGGACAAGAGGCTTTAACATTACGTCCCGAATGGTCACTTCTTTGAGGCCTTTTCAAGTTATCCTGATCACTCATGGCTGTATAAAGTGTTCTTTCTGCATCTATCACGCCATATTCATGACGATACGGGTATAAGATTTTATTCATACCACCCAGTTGAAGGAATTTATCGCTTTTGAGTAGCATACTATGAACGTGTAGTAGTTCATGTAAAAACGCATCTGCCGGAGAAGCAATACATACCGGATTTCCATCACATCGATTATTTAATTTTAGCTGGGCTGCCAAACGGGTATTAAAATAAACCATGGCGCTAGTTACTTCCAGCATATTGCCTTTAGCAATGGTCATCCAGTTATTCTCGTCAAATGCAATTTCCCATTTTTTATCTTTCAGTTCATATAGCAGATTGACAGTTTCTGGGTATTCACTGTAATAATTAGCCATTTTTTTTAGATCATTTCGAATATATGCAGGATCTCCATCTTTCTCGTGGTAACGACTTGACAGAATATCGAAAATTTCCCTGGCGATATCAGAGACAACAACAGTCTCAAACTGGAAGCCTGTTGTACTTACCTGCTCAGATATCCTTTGCCTGACGCTGGTGTTTGAGACCAGCTGAACCTGAACTTCGCTGTTTGCAAGAGTTTTCGGGTTATGAAGATCGATTTCGAAGTCTGCGTTCGCTGCTGACTCAAATAATAAACTTGCTGAAAACAGGATTACCTGTGCCCATTTGCGTCGCTTGTGCAAATTTTTTCCGGCACGGGTTTCACGACGTTGGTCCTCCTTTAGCTGGTATCCCTGTTTTCGAAAATGATTGGAAAGATTTGAAAAAAGCTGGGGAGATCCCTTTTCAAGTCCTCGCGGGTATACAATATAGGGCTTGTTATTAATGACACAAGGATGAACGACAACACCTGAAATTGCACTGGTGCTTAAGGGGGGACCATTTTCAATATAGCTAGGAGAGCTAGCAGTTACATTGAATTTTGCCATAAATTTTCGGTTTGAAAATTTCATACATCAGCTGTACTGATTGTCTAAAGAAAGTGGAGTGATTTTTATAAAACCTGCATCTGCACTTCCCTCTCTTTTAGTGTAGCACCCTAAACTAAATTCTTTTACCACTGGTCTAAAAGTATCTGAATAAATAAGAACAGCATGATTGATCTGTTATCAGGAATCAAGGGCTTAGACGGGTTAATTTAACTGAAAAGATCAGGATTTATGGGGGGCAGTTGTTAGCAGTTCTCCCGTCAACAGACAACAGTATGTTTATACAAAGTTCTCAGTTATAAAATCGTTGCCTTTAGCTCCTGTAAAAACGCTATACACGGCATCCATGCCGATAATCGTTATTCGCTCCTGCAAGGACGATATACACGGCATCCATGCCGATAATACATAGGGCGTCAGATGGTAATAAAAAGTCCAATTTCATTTTGCACAATAAGCTTTTCCGGGGTAACGGGGCGCAATTATTTGAATTTTGTCGTTATAGACTATGCCTGGAGAGTGCCTGTTTAAGTGCATCTTCAACGTCGCTATTGAAGCAGGCGAAGATGATGTGTTGCAAATTTTCAAGTTTGTTCCGATGATTGACTATTGTCTCTATAGCAATATGGGCGGCAGCGTTAATCGGATATCCATATACCCCGCAACTAATGGCTGGGAAGGCTATGCTTTCACAGTTGTTTGTTTCTGCCAGTTTAAGGCTTTCCAGGTAGCATGAGGCTAATAGCCGGGCTTCTCCATGCTCACCGTTATGCCACACCGGGCCTACGGTATGAATAATGAAACGTGCAGGCAGGTTAAAGCCGTTGGTGATTTTGGCCTGCCCTGTATCACAACCGTTGAGCTTTCGGCATGCTTCCAGTAACTCTGGCCCTGCTGCGCGGTGAATGGCCCCATCAACGCCACCGCCGCCTAGCAGAGAATTATTCGCAGCATTAACGATAGCATCGACCTTGAGGGTAGTAATATCGGCCTGAATGATTTCAATCTGCATGATAGTCGCTTCTCCAGGTTGATCAGTTTTAAGATACATGTTTTATCATGATTTGATTTTGTCTGCTATAGCGTAGCAACGGCTCCACATCGGCTTATTTTTAAACTGGAGTTGATACTTATCACAGCGCTGTGAGAATTCTGGGGGGTATTCAGAGTTTCCCTCATCGTAGCGCTCAGTTTTTGGAAACCTGTTATGTAATCGCTGCAAAGATCTACAGAATTAACGAAATATTATCACTGCGTCATATATCTTTTATTCAAAATCCGTATCATTTCGCCCCAATTTCCTGTTTTCAGTTAGAAACGAGCTGAAAAAGCCAACTTATTTCAAGGTTACCTAAAGACTATACATGGATACTTTACAAATCATTGTGCTCGCAATCGTTCAGGGATTGACCGAGTTTCTGCCTATCTCCAGTTCTGCACATCTAATCCTGGTGCCGGTTATTCTACACTGGCCCGATCAGGGCCTGGTGTTTGACGTAGCGTTACATGTCGGATCTTTGATCGCGGTAATGTATTATTTCCGCAGCGAAATCATCAGTATGACAGGAGCATGGTTCGCCAGTGTATTTAAACAGCAGCATAATCAGGATAGCCGTCTGGCCTGGTGGGTGATTGTGGGGACGATACCTGCGGTTATCGTTGGTATGCTATTCAAGGACACTATCGAAACCGAACTGCGCTCACCGTTGGTTATTGCCTGGGCAACCATAGGTTTTGGCTTGCTGTTAGGTATTGCTGATAGGGTTCAACGCCATGTGCGTAGTGAATATACCCTGTGTCTAAAAGATGTCTTGATTGTGGGCTGTTTTCAGGCACTGGCCCTGATTCCTGGTACCTCACGTTCAGGTATTACCATGACCGCCGGGCTGTTTCTGGGCTTAAATAGAGCTGCTGCAGCACGTTTTTCCTTTCTATTATCAATCCCGATTATCATTGCCAGCGGCCTGTTCAAAACCAAAGACCTGATAGAGTCTCAGGTGACTATAGAGTGGTCGATGCTGTTACTGGCAGTCGCTTTATCGGCGTTAAGCGCCTGGCTGTGTATTCATTTCTTCCTGCGCCTGATTAACCGTGTTGGCATGATGCCATTTGTAATCTACCGACTTGTTCTTGGGGTTTTCCTGCTATATCTATTTATGTAGTTGTTTTGAAAATACAACAACATTTCTCCAGCCTGGAGTATTAAAATTTAGGGAACCTCTGATTTATTCACAGGGCGAGAAAAGCGAAAATCACAGTTTTCGTTAGTTTAGTCTAATTTCCTAAATATTAGACTAAACTTAAGGTCTAAACGTAGCCGTGACAGACTAGTATTTAAATGTCACCATGGAATATTGCAAGGGAATCAGGATGAGCAGTGTTTTGGATACAGATCGAAAATTCAAAAGTAACGATATCGTTAATGGTGTTGCCAGAGTAGACATCTTTGATAGCCGTGGACAGTTATTGGTCAGGAAAGGTAGCCAGATTCGCGAAGTCCACTACCAGCGCATGCGCGAAGAAGGCTTAATACAGAAACAGGATAACGATTCTAAACGTGATGCTCAGGGTATCCATTATTCAGCTCCGGATTCGATCCACTCCCGATTGAATAAGTTGATTAATATCTTTCTGGATTTTCAGAAGCGTATCATCAATCAGCCAGAATCTGATTTACGCCAGGATCTTACATACGTCACTAATAACCTGAAAAAGCTGTGCGATGAAAACATCTTCCAGGTACTGGGTGAGCTATATCTATCGGATGCAGGTTTTTACTCGAGTATCAAACCACTTTATATAGCAGCTTCGTTATATGAGCTGGTGAAACGCTATAATCAACATCAACCCGAGCTAAAAATCACGGCGGAAAAAAACAACAACCTGCTACAGGCTGCTTTAATGCATAACCTGGGGCTGCTAACGGGCAAGCATCAGGATTATGATGATCAGAAAATACTGACGCTAGATCAACGTGCTGAAATTCATCGTAATTACCCGGGAGCCAGTGCGCTTATGGCTGAGAAAATCGGTATCACCGAAACTGATATTCTGGAGACTATTCGGCAGCACAATATTGAAACACGTCATTCCTCGCTTGAAGCCCAGTTATTACGTACGTCTTTTGTCTATGCTGGTATCGCTATGCGTGAATCAAGCAACGGTGAGTCTATGGATATCATCAACCCTACTCGTGAATTTGCACAGCTGTTTGCCGAGAATAAGCTTGATCCAGTGTTAGGGGGATTGTTTTTAAAAATTAATGGACTCGCCCCGGTCGGCTCAATCCTGATATTCGATAGTCGTGAGAAAGCCGTGATTACTGCAGGCCCAAATGACATCAATATTGCTTCTTCAACGTTGCGTATGATTGCTAATAGCAGTGGCGTGCAAAAAAAACGTCCAGGAGATAAGTTTCGCCTCGATCGTACCAGGCTGGTACAAAAAGGAATCAGCGATCATCGTCAATTTGCCTGGAATAAATTTGCACCCTTTGCCGCCTGGGAGAAATGATCAATTCGCAAGCAATCCACTATGTGCAATACCATCAAACATGAATTGTACCGCTAACGCAGCCAGAATGACCCCAAATACACGACTGATCACATGAATACCGGTGATGCCTAATAGCTTCTGAATCTTGTTTGATAGCAGTAATAAGATCAGGGTGGTTAATAGCACGGAGGTCATAGATGCTATCACGATCGCCTGGGTCTTTAGGTCATTTTGCGCATTTGCCATTAATAACATGACGGCACCCATTGATCCGGGGCCAGCGATTAATGGTGTAGCCAGGGGGAATACTGATATATCTTCCTTACCAGCGCCTTCCTTGTTTTCTTCTTCTGTGGTGCTTGATCCACCTGAAGATCTCGCAAATACCATATCAATCGCGATTAATAGTAGAAGGATGCCGCCAGAAAACTTAAGGGCAGCCAGAGAAATTCCAAGGGTTTTTAGCAGGGTCTCGCCCATCAGTGCAAAGAGAACCAGTATCACCAGCGCGACCAGGGTGCCGCGAACGGCCATGGTCCGCTTCTGTTTGGCGCTACTGCCTTTAGTCATTGCCGCAAAGATAACCGCGACATCTATCGGTCCAATGGTGGCAAAAAAGGTCGTGAAGGTGACTATGGCGGTTTCTAGCATGGGGTGCTTGACTCTTGTGTATACTTGAAGTTGGTTATGTTAAAGCTTTTAGGGATATATTCACACCATGACAGAACAGATGTCTGATCACCAGGTCCTGGTGCAATCCATATTGCAGGGAAAGCTATTGCCTGAGCAGGAGCATCAGTCTTTCAAATTAATTGAAACCCATATCTCATCGGTGATTGTGGGCGATGAAATAGTCTATAAACTCAAGAAGCCAGTGGATTTCGGTTTTCTGGATTTCTCAACATTAGAAAAGCGTCATTTTTACTGTGATGAAGAGATACGTCTTAACCGTCGCCTGAGTCCGCAGTTATACATCGATGTTTTACCTATCTACGGATCTGTACAGCAGCCGAGCTTATCTGGAACCGGTGAAGCTATCGAGTATATGCTGCGAATGAAACCGTTTGCCCAATCCTCCCAGCTAGATCGTCTGTTGCAGCAAGGCGGCTTGAGACTGGAGATGATTAAGCAATTTGCTGACTATATTGCCAGTTTTCATCAATCTGCAGCACGTGCAGATATAGATAGTGTTTATGGCAATCCAGATACAATCAAATTACCGGTGGATGAAAATTTCAAACAGATCAAGTCATTGATTAAAAGTGATCAGGTAAGTCAGCAATTAAAGCAACTTGAAGCCTGGAGTGAGGCGGAGTTTTCTCGTATTCATGCATTATTAGGGCAACGCAAATCAGGAGGGTTTATTCGTGAATGTCATGGTGACTTACATCTACGGAATCTGGCCTGGATGGATAATCAACCGTTGGCGTTCGACTGTATCGAGTTTGATCTCAAACTATACTGGATCGATGTCATCAGCGACCTGTCTTTTCTGTGGATGGACCTGCTATTTAATCAGCAGGAAGAGCTGGCCTGGGAACTGTTGAATCAATATCTATCACGAACCGGGGATTACTCGGCACTGGCGGTGCTGCGTTTTTATTCGGTTTACCGGGCTCTGGTACGAGCCAAGATTGCTGCCATTGGAGCTTCAGCGTCGGCAGAACAAGAATCGCTCGCTGATCTTGACAGGCATTTGAATCTGGCATTGTTGCTGAGCAAGTCAGCTGAGCCGGTTATCTATCTGATGCATGGACCTTCGGCTTCGGGCAAGAGCACCTTGTCTCGGCAACTGTCTGCACCATTACAGGCGGTTATCCTGCGTTCGGATGTTGAGCGAAAACGACTGTTTGGTCTTAAGATGGAAGACAATGCTGCGGATGATCCCGGTAAGGGGATTTATAACCATGCGGCAACTCAGCAAACCTATCAGCACTTACTTGTTGTATCTCGCCAGATACTCAATGCCGGTTATTCAGTGATAGTCGATGCGACCTTCAGCGATCCACATCAGCGCGCTCTGTTTAGCGATGATGCTGCAATCAGCCACTATCGCTGTGTAATCCTGGATTTAAAGGTGTCTGAGTCAAGTCTAAGGCAGCGTATACAGCAACGTAGGCATGATGTATCCGATGCGAATATCCAGATCCTGCAGAATCAATTACAGAATTGGCAGCCCCTCAATGAGGCTGAAAGACATTTAGCAGTCACGCTGGATCTTGATGGCGAAGTTGATATACCGACTATTGTGAGTCAAATAATGTCGGTAAGTTAATTTTTTAAGCAGCGCTGAATATCGTCAGCAACCACTTCTACCCAGTGTCTGACAGGCGTGTCACTGGCACTGTCCAGATGGTGTTCGCAGCCTACATTAGCGGTAATGATGATGTCTGGTGAGCATGCATTGAGTGCATTAATTTTATTATGCTGTAGTTGCCGTGAAATCTTCGGCTGCAGCAGCGAGTAAGTGCCCGCTGATCCACAGCAAAGATGAGCGCCTTGCGGGATATCCAGTTGGTAGCCGAGGCTGCAAAGCTGCTGGAAAAGGGCATCGGCCTGCTTATGACCATGCGTCAGGGTGCAGGGGGCATGGTAGGCAATGCGCTGACTGGATGCTGTAAAAGTACTGACGTTTTGTTGTATTGCCTCTGCATCTAATAATTCGCTGATATCAACGATCTTTTCACATAGTGAATGATACTCAGTTTGCTTTTCGGCTGAACTCATTTCGGGGGAGTTCATTTGATTCAGAATATTCGGGTAATCCTTCAACATAATGCCGCAGCCACTGGCGCTGGAAACAATTGCATCTAATGTCTGTTGTGAATTGATACGCGACCAGCTTGCAAGATTACTCAGGATAAATTTTTCCGCCTTTTCAGTCTGACTCAGGTGTTGATTAACGGCTCCGCAGCAACTGGCCGTGGTCTCACGAATAACCTGATAGCCCAGGCTTTGTAACAGTAAAACACTAGCCGCATTGGTGTTTGGGCTGATGCTACTCTGTACACAGCCTTCCAGTAGTAAAACCGTTTTTACAGGCTTCACCTTACTTCTGGCGTAAGCGAGTTCGCGCCGAATTTCAGGTACTTTTTTACCCACTGCGACGGGTAATAGAGGACGAAAAAAGGCCCCCATCTTAAACAGCCATCGATGTCGGGATGGATAAGGCAGGATCTCACCCAGTAGCTGGCGTATCAGTTTTTGACTGCTTGCACGTAAGCCCTGTTTTTCTATATGGGCTCTGCCTATGTCAATTAATTCGGCATAATTCACGCCAGAAGGGCAGGTGGTCTCGCAGGAGCGACAGGTTAGACAGCGATCAAGATGCTGTAAGGTTTCGCGATCAGCGGGCTGCCCCTCGAGCATTTGTTTAATCTGATAAATCCTTCCGCGCGGCCCATCCAGCTCATTACCCAGTAGCTGGTAGGTTGGGCAGGTCGCGGTGCAGAAACCGCAATGCACACATTTGCGCAGGATTTCATCGGCGCGTTTACCAGCAGTGCTGTCCAGTAGTTGTGGAATGATATTGGTTTGCATACTACAGGCGTCTTATCTCAATCATTAAACTGACTGAGTTTGGGATTAAACAAATTATGAGGGTCAAAAGCACGCTTGATTTTCTGATGCATCTTGATTTGCAGGGTATCCATCAAGGTTGCAGGTTGGGTCGGTGCCGCCCCCTTATGCGATTCTATATAGCCTCCAATATTGCGAATATGCATAAAGTCGCTTTGAGTGATCGTGTCACACTGAAGCCAGCGTAAGCCGCCACACCAGTCTATGAGGCTTGAATGGTCATTTTCCAGTTCAAGTGGCAGCGTACTGGCCGGTAAAATGATGCGCCAGAGCGATTCAGCATTAGTAAAGAATGGGTGTGTCTGCTGTTGTATGCTGTCCCAGAACTGTTGATCGTCAGGCATGTGTTCGCCGCCCATTTTCTGTTCAGCATGGCGTACGCCAGACTCGGTGCCCTGCAGTCGGATAATCATTTTTTGCTGATAATAACAGGCTGCCGTGATCGGCAATGCCTCGCCTGCCATTTGATTCATGCTGCGAATGGCAGTAGCTTCATCCTGTTCAAAGGTGAGTGTGAGTTGGGTCTCTGGTTGGGGCAATACCTTGAGGGTAATGTCTAATATGGGGCCCAGAGTGCCTCGAGAGCCACAAAGCAAGCGTGATATATCGTAACCCGCAACGTTCTTCATCACCTGACCGCCGCCACTCAATGCCTGTGCCAGACCGTTAATGATGGTGACACCCAGCACATGATCACGGATGGCGCCGTGAAACGGGCGACCTGAACCGCTGTGGCCTAGCGCGATGGCACCGCCAATCGTACTGGCTTCAGAGTACATAGGGAAATCAGTAGGCAGACGCTGCCTGTTCTGTTGTAACAGAGGTTTTAATGCCTGGATAGAGGTTCCGCTGCGAACTTTTAAGGTGAGTTCTGTGGGCTGGTAATCGATGACTCCTGAATGCTCTCGCATATCTATGCAAAGTGCTTCATTAAACTCATCCAGCATAAACTGATGGCTACCCGACCCATGGATGGAGAGTGGTTGCAGGTTGCCGAGTGCCTGTTCAACCTGCTGTTGTATCTTTGGCGTATTGTCCTGGTTCATAGTCATCAGAAGCGCGGGATATCAGGGTGGGCCAACTGGCCGTTATGAACATGCATGGCGCCCAGTTCGGCACAGCGGTGCAGGCTGGGTATCGCCTTGCCCGGATTGAGTATACCCTGTGGATCGAGTTGCGACTTGATACGATGAAACTGGGTTAGTTCGGGGGAGGTAAACTGATGACACATATGGTCAATCTTTTCTACACCCACGCCATGTTCTCCGGTAATCGTGCCGCCTTTATCGACACAGAGTCTTAGAATATCTCCACCCAGCGCTTCAGCCTTATCCAGGTCGCCAGGTTTATTGGCATCATACAGTATCAACGGGTGCAGGTTACCGTCACCCGCATGAAATACATTGGCTACTGGCAGGCCATACTGAGTGGAAAACTCTGCAATAGACTTGAGTACCTCGGGTAAGGCCTTGCGTGGAATGGTGCCATCCATGCAGTAATAATCGGGTGAGATACGCCCTACTGCGGGGAAAGCGGCCTTGCGCCCAGCCCAGAATAGCGCGCGTTGTTTATCGTTTTGTGACAGGCGGATATCGTGCGCCGAACACTGTTGCAGGATGTGTTTGACTTCGCTCATCTGTTGTTCGATCTCAGCCAGTGTTCCATCCAGTTCGCACAGCAGCAGGGCTTCGCAGATGGGGTAGTCGGCATGAACAAAATCTTCTGCCGCCTGTATGGCCAGGCGGTCCATCATTTCGAGGCCTGCGGGAATAATGCCTGCGCTGATGATATCGCGTACCGCGGCTCCGGCATTGCTGACATCGTTAAAGGCAGCAAGCACAACCTGTGCTGCTTGCGGTTGCGGTACCAGGCGTACGGTGACTTCCATGATAATGCCAAGTAGTCCTTCAGAGCCATGCATCAGGGCCAGTAAATCGTACCCCGGGCTATCCATGCATTGCTGACCACCGATTTCTATCAGTTCTCCTTCGCTGTCCAGCATCTTGATGCCCATGACATTATTCACGGTCAGGCCATATTTCAGGCTATGTACCCCACCGGAGTTTTCAGCCACATTACCACCAATGGAACAGGCGATCTGTGAGGAGGGGTCGGGTGCGTAATACAGGCCGTATTGTGTGGCTGCTTCGGTGATGGCGAGATTGCGCACACCCGGCTCGACCACAGCCAGACGTTGCAAGGGATCTATGCTTTTGATGCGATTGAACTTGCTCAGGCTCATGACGATGGCCTGTTCAACGGGTAATACGCCACCCGCGAGGCCGGTACCCGCACCTCTGGCAATGACTGGAATGGCATTTTTATGACAGTAGCGAACTATCTGCTGGCATTGTTCGATGGTTTCCGGCAGTACCACCATCTTGGGTATCTTGCGGTAGGCGGACAGGCCATCGCATTCGAAGGGTATCAGCTGGGCTTCGTGATGCAGCAGGCTATCAGCAGGTAATAATGGGCTCAGGTCCGATACAACCTGTTGTATCTCCCAGTGTTTAAATTCAAATTCACCGCTTTGAGGGTCAAATGCCATATTATTCTGATTTTGCAAAGGTGTCTGGGATTGTAGGCTAACTGTGCGAGGATTTAAAACATCAAATCTGTGGGTTTAGTATTCGTTGCAGTAAAACTCTTCTTGATTAGTCCTAAATTTCAGCCATTTCTATATTTAAACATTTTAACCACAGATTAGGGCAGGACGCCCGTAAGTACGAGACTATGGATGGTCGAAGGTAGAGCAATGCGACAATTGCCGAGATCATTGAGGTTTGGATGTTTACCTATATATTTCAGATGATTTCTCAAGTATTCAAATCAGTTGTTAGATTAAACAGGATAGTAATCTGGCTAACTTTCTCTTCTCTGTGGCCCCCGTGTCCTCTGTGGTGAGTGTTTTTTATGGATATTAAATTAGTTGAGTTTAAAGGTGTGATAAGGAAATACTTTATTCAGCCACAAATACTGGGTTTACAGTGATATCCGATTCAGACAGAATCTAACCCTGACAAATCTATTTATAAAAAGGGAAAATATTATGCCAGTTTCATTTAATCCCCCCGTTCGCACGCTTATGGGGCCAGGCCCATCCGACGTTCACCCTCGAATTTTAGAGGCACTATCAAGGCCAACTATCGGTCACCTTGACCCCATGTTTGTGGATATGATGGATGAGGTTAAAAAGCTGCTGCAATATGCTTTTCAAACTGATAATGAGTTAACTATACCGGTTTCTGCGCCGGGCTCAGCAGGCATGGAAACCTGTTTTGTGAATCTGGTTGAACCGGGCGATAAGGTCATTGTTTGTCAGAATGGTGTGTTCGGCGGACGCATGAAAGAGAATGTAGAGCGTATCGGTGGCGAGGCGGTAATGGTGATGGATGACTGGGGTAAACCGGTCGACCTGGAAAAGTTACAACAGGCACTGGAATCTAATTCTGATGCGAAAATCGTAGCCTTTGTGCATGCTGAAACCTCTACCGGTGCCCAGTCTGACGCCAAAGCTATCTGGCAACTCGCCCATAAGCATCACTGTCTGGTGATTGCCGATTGCGTTACCTCGTTGGGTGGAACGCCCATTAAGGTAGATGAATGGGGGCTGGATGCCGTGTACTCAGGCACCCAGAAATGCCTTTCCTGTGTACCGGGACTGTCTCCAGTTACTTTCAGTGAGCGGGCTATTGAAAAGATTAAAGGTCGTAAAACGCCAGTGCAAAGCTGGTTTCTGGACTTAAATCTGGTGATGGGGTATTGGGGGCAGGGTGCTAAGCGTGCCTACCACCATACGGCTCCAGTGAATGCGCTTTACGCCCTGCATGAGTCTTTGGTTATGCTGCGTGATGAAGGCCTGGAAAATGCGTGGAAGCGCCATGCTCATCAGCATTCTGCATTAAAAGCCGGGCTTGAAGCGATGGGTATCAGCTTTCTGGTTGACGAGGCAGCACGCCTGCCGCAGTTGAATTCAGTGATGATTCCACAGGGAGTCGAGGATGCAGTTGTACGCGCGCGTTTGCTGAATGAATACAATCTGGAGATTGGTGCTGGATTGGGAGACTTTGCCGGTAAGGTTTGGCGTCTTGGTTTAATGGGGCATAGCGCGCGTTCAGAAAATGTGATTTTCTGCCTGTCTGCACTGGAAGCGATATTGGGCGACATGGGCGCTCCAATCAATAAAGGGGTTGCTTTACCTGCTGCACAGGCAGTGTATTCTTCCTGAGTCATATGAACCTCACAGTAGATTTAACACCGCTACGCTACTCGCGATTATGGTTCAGCATGGCCTATATTATGCTGGCCGTAGTCGCGTTTGCCTCATTAATGCCGGCGCCGGAGATGGGTACCAGTGACAAGCTGCTGCATTTACTGACCTATGCCTTTATGAGTGCGGTATTTTCCACTCTGGTGTGCCGCGATATCAGTCTGCTTAAAGTGGTTCCGGGATTGATTCTGTTTGGTATTGTGCTCGAGTTTCTGCAGGGTATGACTGGTTATCGCTATATGGAAGTGAATGACATGCTGGCTAATAGTGTGGGTGTATTTGCTGGTTTGAGCGTTCGACTCACAGCTATACCACGATGGTTTCGTCAGCTAGAGAAAGTCTTCTCTGGGTGAGATAGATGGTCTCAGGGGGTGATGTATTGGTAGCCCTTGTTCTGTAATTCAATAATCCGGCTAAAGATATTGCTCACCAGCTGAGGCGGATGTTTGAGATCCAGTATATGGCGATTTTTATAAAAGTTGTCGCGGCTGACCTCGATTTGCAGGCCTAAACTGATGAGTTCTTCCAGGCGCATTCCCAGGTCTCTATTTTCATTGACCTTATTAATCAGGTTGATGCCCTGGCCCTGCAGCAAGATTTTAACGTCCAGCGACTGATCCACAGAGCCGAGAAACAGGTTTTCCAGATTGGTAATCGTTTTCCATTGTACATCGGAGCGGCTGCTACTTAAGTGGTAGACAATTTTATCCGGTGCCGCCAGCAGGCTAGTTGCGAATAACAGGCTGGCAATTAACAGAAGCCATTTAGCCACGAATATAGGTCCATCCCTGTTGCTGGCGTTGAATTACTTCTACGATGCCTGAATCAATCAGCTTTGCCTGTGGGATGAGATCGATTTCTTCATCGCTGGTGATTTGAATCTGGTCTATAGTGTTTTTACAGGCGGCAAAGGATAGATTTTTGTATTCTTCTGTAAGACGCGCAATCAATGCTGCAAAAGGTGTCGTGCCCTGACGCAATAGATCGATGCCATGGCCATTAGCCACGACTTCGACTCTTATGTTTTGACCTCTTTCGCGGTATTCCTGTAGCATGTTTTCTAAATTGGTTAAGGTATTCAGACCGCTTTCAGAATCTGAAGTCGTCAAATGCACCAGCACTTTGGTGGTTGCATCATGAGCCGCCAGGCTTTGGCTTTGTTGCACTTGCTGAATCTGATTTAAGCCAACAGTTCCCAGCAATATACCCAGGCAGAAGATAGCAACCGCTGCGGCAATTCGAGGAAAATAACTGGATTTCTGTACCGCAGTCTCAGATAAGTGAGAGGTAGGAATCTGGTCGTAGGCTAGTTTTACGCGCTGTTTTACGCGCTGGAATTCACATACTCTGGCGGCAAGGACTTTATCCCGCTCAAGCAGTTCCAGTATTTCATGGCGCTCTTCGTCAGTAATCTGTCCATCGATAAACGAATTCAATAATTCATCCGATATCGTTTGATTGGGGTCCAGGGTATTCATTTGCTATTTAACTCTGTGTATTCGTCTTTGTATTGGCGGTTCAATTTCACTATTATATTTTTCCAGTAAATTTTTCAACTGGCCACGAGCACGACATAAACGACTCATTACCGTGCCAATAGGTATTTCCAGTGCATGAGAAACTTCGTCATACGACATTTCCATTAGATCGACCAGAGTCACCACATTACGGTGTTTTTCATTCAGTCGAGAGATGCAGTGACGCACAATTTTGCCGGTGTCTCGCTGGTCGTAACTGCTGGCCGGGTCAAAATTGTCCGCAAAATCATAGTCATCCACATCTACCGTATCTTTCTGACGTCGCAGGTGATCACGGAAGCAGTTGAGCATGATACGGCAGGTCCACGCGTTCAATTTGCTGTCTTCCTTCAAGCTGTCAAAGGATAGAAATGCTTTTTGCATAGCTTCCTGAACCAGATCATCTGCTAGCATCTGATCTGAACACCAGGAGTAGGCCAGCTTGTAAAACCGGATACGATTTTCACATAACTCGCGCGTTAATTTCTTGTGCCTTTTGCGTCGTTTAAACATATCAATGACCGTTAGTAATTAGAGTATTTTTATAATATTTTTATTCCATATAATTCTGTATTTCAGCCAGAACTGGCCTTGCTACAAAATCAGATGGAAGTGATTCCTCCCTAGTTGATATCTGGATCAGCTATATGGGGCATTCACTAATTTATGAAATTCTCGCTGATATGTATAGAAGTTTTTAACCTGAGTTTAATGTTGATATTGCGAACGATACTGGCTTTTGAGCTCGCTTAGTCGTCGTATCGCAGGGAAAAATCAATGGCATGAATGTGCTTGGTGAGTGCCCCAATAGAAATAAAATCTACCCCACATTCGGCTACTTCGCGAATATTATCCAGTGTAATATTGCCCGAAGCTTCCAGTTCTACCACCCCTTTAGCCTGGGATACTGCCTGGCGCAGCATATCCAGAGTGAAATTATCCAGTAACACCCTGTCTACTTTTGCATCCATGGCCTGCTGTAGCTGATCCAGATTCTCAACTTCAACCTCCAGCAATACCTCCGGGTGTAAGTCGCGCGCGTGTTTTACTGCTGCTGGAATGCTACCAGCAGCAGCAAGGTGGTTCTCCTTTAACAGATAGGCATCGAATAATCCTATCCTGTGGTTTGTGCCACCTCCGCATTTAACCGCGTATTTCTGAGCCATGCGAAGGCCTGGTATGGTTTTTCGGGTGTCCAGAATCTTACAGCCTGTATCAGCTATCTGAGTTTGGTAGCGGTGGGTTGCTGTGGCGGTTGCACTGAGGGTTTGCAGGAAGTTGAGTGCGGTTCGTTCAGCACTTAATATTGCACGAGCATTACCTTTTAGCCGGCACACAATGCTGCCTGACTCTAACAACTGGCCTTCACTTGCCTGCCAGTTAATTTCAATTTCAGGATCAAGTTGCAGAAATGCCTGAGAGAACCATTGACTACCGCATAAAACCGCAGGTTCACGACAAATCAGGCTGACATTTAGCACCGCATCATCTGCAATTAGTGAGGCGGTGATGTCACCAGAGGCTATGTCCTCGCTGAATGAGGTGTTTATGTTTTCCACAATATGGGAAAGAGGTATATTCATAAGTAAATTACTATATTTAGATGTTTATGTATTTGAATTAAAAAGCAATTTTAAATTTGACATGATCGATAAAAAGGGTATTGTAGTGGTCATAATAATTATAAGCTCATTATAAAAAAGATTAGTTTTAAGTATTAATTGCGAAGTAGAGGAATAAGTATTGTTTCATTTCAACACCGCTTTAGTGAAGTTTACTCTCACACCCCTTATTGCTGTCTTTGCTTCAATTACCTGTGCTTCAATTACCTATGCCGATGTTGATCGTTCTTTAGCCTTACCTACTGGTACTCCCAGCGCAGACGAGATTATCCATCAGGTTTATTATGTCAACCATTTCTATGGCTTTGATAATTATGCAATAGGTAAAAAGGATAAAAAGATTACTGTACTGGTTAATAAATTTGCGGGGAAAAGACCTACCACGGTTACCGTCGAGCGATACCTGAATAACCAATACGATGATGATCCATCGGTTAAAGCACGTGATCTGGCCATCTTCCGCTCAGGTAAATTACGCGGCACCGGTATACTGGTTACTGAGTATGATGAAGCGAGCAGGGGCCAGACCTATGATATCTGGATTCCTTCTAAGAGCAAAATTCGTCGTTTTGCTGAACCTGCTCAGAATGATGCCTGGGGGGGGACCGACTTTACTTTTGGTGATGTCGTTTTACGTAAACCTGATGATGAAACCCATGAGCTAATCGGTACAGAAACTTTTAATGGCTGCCTGGGCGCAGTGGTCCTGGCCGATAACGAAAAAAATCGCTATACACGTGATCTACCTGAAGCCTCCTGTATTGCTAAAGGGAAACAGGTGTATAAACTGAAAAGCACTACAAAATTTAAAAACTGGTGGTATGACTATCGTATCAGTTATGTTGATACACAATCCTTTGCTGACTATCGCACCGAGTACTTCAAGGGGGCTAAAAAAATTAAAGTCATTGATCGTGACTGGAAACCCGTTTCGAATGCAACCGACCCTCGCCAGTTAGTATTTGGATACTGGTATGGTAAAACCTTCGCAACCGGACATGAAACCTGGGCAGTAATTCCACCTGAAGTGGTTAACTACAATGATGATAGTATGAAGCAAAGCATGTGGAGCGAAAATACACTTCGCAATCTTCAGTGATCAACAGGATGAGTAGTTGATATAGCCTGGATAACAAAATAGCTGGAGGAGTATAATAAAAAATAATGAGAGGATGGAGATAGTGCTTTAGGCCAGAGTAGAGATTCATCGAGTCTTCAACCAGATGCTAAGCATATTTTCCACAAATAACAATAATAATAAAATTTTGGAGGGGGCTTTGCCCCCTTATTTTTTGGCTGGATTTTAATTATTTCAATATTTAGGGAACCTCTGATTAATTCAGAGTTTCTTTAGAACGTTTTCACTACAGATTTGGGCAGAATGCCAAAATCTGTAGTGAGGGCTTTTAACTGCGTTTTAGTTTTTTCAAACACTCCAGATATGAAGCTTCGTCGGGCTGGGTTTGATTTCTCTGTGCTAGCCATAATGCCTGCCCCAGGCATTCCATCATGGCATGCTCAGCATCGTGACGGCCAAGCTTGTTAGAGAGTTGCTGATGAATCGTCTGGATACCGACAGGTCGATTGGTTGAGGTTTGTTCATATAAAGCGATATGCATGCCCATGTGAAGAAAGGGATTAGTCTGGCCTGATTCCGGGGTGAATTCTGAATGTTGAACACTTTCCCCCTGTTCAAGTAAATGATGGTACTCAGGGTGAAGGCTTATGATATCGGAGATAACGGCCTCCATAGGTTCGAGTACGCCACCCTGTTGCATTTTTTGCCAGACCGTCAGGTAAACGCGGCGAATTTCTTCTCGGGATTGGAACATATTGTTATCTCTGAATTAATCTTCGGTTTTCTTTTTGTATTCACAAAGGTCTTCAATAATACAGCTAGAACAGCGAGGTTTGCGAGCGATACAGGTATAGCGTCCATGCAGGATCAGCCAGTGATGAGCATCAAGCTTGAATTCTTCAGGTAGCAGACGTAGGAGTCTTTTTTCAACCTCATTCACATCCTTGCCAGGTGCGATAGCTGTGCGGTTGGAGACACGAAAGATATGCGTATCTACTGCGATAGTGGGTTCACCAAATGCAGTATTTAAAATGACATTCGCTGTTTTTCGACCTACACCAGGCAAGGCTTCCAGGCTTGCTCGATCATGTGGCACCTCAGACTGGTGCTTGTCGATCAGGATTTGACAGGTTTTGATCACATTGGCCGCTTTAGAGTTGAATAGACCAATGGTTTTAATGTATTGCTTAAGACCCTGTTCCCCTAGCTTTAGAATTGACTCCGGTGTATTGGCGACCGGGTATAACTTATCCGTCGCTTTGTTTACGCTTACATCAGTTGCCTGGGCGGATAACATTACAGCAATCAGTAGCTCGAAATTTGATTGAAACTTAAGTTCGGTGGTAGGGGAGGGGTTGTTTTGTTTTAAGCGATTGAAGATTTCAATTCGTTTCTGTTTATTCATGTTAGGCAGTTGAACAGACTAAGGGGCTGTAAGGTTAATTTAACGGGGACGACTGAGCAATAACGAGTAGCTTTCTAATTTCACTTAGCAACTGGTCATGAACCTGCTTAAAACTGATACATTCCTTTTCTGCTAGTTCAAAGCTTTGTTGCGAGTAGTTGTTTAACATGCGGTCAGCAATCTGGTGAATGTCTGTATGTAATGATTGAGTGCGGCTGTACTCTGGGTGATTATGGTAGCGCCTTTCGCCTTCAGTGTTTAACCAGTGGCCGAATCGACATTTTCTGTCATCAAGTTCTGGAAGTTTTGAGTGCTTGCCATTGATATAGTTTTGGATGTTTGATACCCAGTATCTATGTTCTACCATGGCGAGCAGTAACTGAGGGTCACTGCGGTGTATGTTCTGGATATTTTTCCAACTGGATGGAGGGGTCCATTTGTGCCCCCAGTCAGGTATTTCTTCAGCAGGCATGGGGTGGGCGATAGCATAGCCTTGTGCCAGATCACAACCGATCATCAGCAACATTTCAGCATGCTCCATAGTTTCTATACCTTCTGCGACCACCTCACGCCGGAATGCCTTTGCAAGCCCAATGACTCCTTCGACTATGGCAAGATCTTCAGGGTCTTCCAGCATGTCGTGAACAAAGCTACGATCAATCTTAACTACACTGGCAGGTAGATGTTTCAGATAGGTGAGGGATGAATAACCTGTGCCAAAGTCATCCAAAGCAAAATCAACACCCATGTCCAGACATTCATGCATGGTTCGTGCAACATTGACAATATCGAGGGTACTGGTTTCCAGCACTTCTATCTGCAGGCGATTTACATCGAGCTGGTCAGTCTTACCAAGCAGATCTTTTAGTCTTTGTACAAAGTTATCCTTTTGAATATGGTAGGCGCCAATATTGATGCTTATCGAGATATCCAGCCCCTCCTTACGCCACTGCTGTAACTGGTATAGGGCGTTGTTGATAACCCACTCACCCAAGGTGACCGAAAGAGGGTGTTGTTCTATCAATGGTAGAAAAAAGCCCGGAGCCAGTACTCCCTGTTCGGGGTGATTCCAGCGAATCAAGGCTTCTGCACCGATGATTTTCCCGCTGCGTAGGTTTACCTTGGGCTGGTAGTAAAGTTTAAATTCATTATTTTCCAGGCCCACTCGAATACGTTCTACTTTTTCATGATGTCCGCGCAGGCTCTGATCTTCTTCGGGATCAAATTGAAAATATCTGTTTTTGCCCTCCAGCTTGGCTCTATACATTGCCTGGTCTGCCTGTCGAACTAGCTGATCAGCGTCAACATCTTCATTCTGAGGGTAGTAGGTTACGCCGATACTGGCGGTAACTTGAATAAGAGTGTCGCCTATTTTCACTGGTTGAGCCGCAGCCTTAAGTAAGCGGTCCAGAGACATTTTGCTCTCAAGCTTATCGCTATCTATAAGTACGGCGATAAACTCATCACCTCCCAGGCGAGCAATAGTATCGCTTTCGCGCAGGCATTCAGACATGCGCTGTGAAATAGTAATAAGTAGCTGGTCGCCCAGATCATGACCATGAGTGTCATTAACCTGCTTAAAGCCATCCAGGTCGAGATAGGCGACGGTAACTGCCTGTTTTCTGCGATGCGCATGAGAAATAGCCTGTTTAAGGCGGTATGCCAGTAACATGCGGTTTGGTAAACCTGTCAATGCATCGTAGTGCGCTATGTGTTCTAATTGTTTTTGATGTTCAATCTGGCTGGTAATGTCAGAAAACAGTGCAACAAAATGCTGAACTTCATTGTTTGTATCCTTTACGGCGCTGATGGTGAGAAGTTCAACAACGGTTTCACCATTCTTACGACGATTCCATATTTCACCGCTCCAATGCCCGTTCTGATTGAGGTTTTTCCACATCCGGCGATAAAAACTATCGTCGTGTTTTCCCGATTGCATCATGCGAGGATTCTTTCCCAGGATTTCTTCGCGGCTATAGCCAGTGATAGTGCTATAGGCTTCATTAACATCGATGATATTTGCTTTGGTATCGGTGATGAGGATACCTTCACGAGAGTGTGTGAAAACACTGGCTGCCAGTTTCATCTGATTTTCAGCTAATATCCTTTGTTCATTTTCGCGAGCCAGGTTGAGATTCGCCTGCTTCAGTTTCTGTTGCTCATTACTGATTTCCTGCGTCATGTGGTTAAAACTTTCAGCCAGCTGACTGAGCTCATCCTTAGTGGTAACGGGTGCTCTGATATCCAGATTACCCTGGCTAACCAGGTTAGCAGCATGCATCAAATGTTTAACCGATCTAAGCACGTTGATGTGGAAAATGATGAAGATAATAGAGGCCAGAAAAATAATTATGCTCAGATCAATGATCAGCAGGTTGAAAAGATTTTCGTTGTTTAGACGAACCAGTCGGCTGGGGTCAACGGCAATAATCAATTCGCCCAGCAAATCTCCACCATCTCTTATCGGAAACTTGTAGATATCAAGGTCAGGTAGATTCTCATTTGAATCGATCAGCCTCCCCATTTGCTGCAATGAGAAACCCTGGAGAGAGGCTGTGGTCATGGCAACTCCAGCTGTATTTCTTATCATTGCAAAGCTGATATCTACATCGCTAGCAATGCGTTCGACATATTGGTCCAGTGTCGTGATGTCAAATGAATAAATAGCTTTTGGGCTAATCAGGGTGATGAAGTTGCCTAATGATCTGGCTTTATCGTTAAGCCCTTCAAGAAGTAGTTTCTGTTGTGACTGGTATAGATATAGCGCGGTTGAAACCAGCGTAATTACTAGCACGGCAGTAATCGCAAAAACAAATTTAAAGCGTAATCCACTCATGAAACGATTAGGGAATTTCAAGTTAGTGAGCTCCGTGTTTACCGGCTTCTACATAGTCTATGATTTCCCTGTGCAGGTTGTAGTCTTCATCTGCTACTGCGTTAAACGCAGTTAGTTTTGCTGCCTGCAAAATTTTTCGGCCTGACTCGCTGTTTTTAAGTGTTAGCAGGAGGTGCCTGATTCTCTGTGTTATGTCACTGGCAAGCTCACGCTTTACTGCCCATGGCAGGTGGGCCATTTCCTCGCTAACAGCCAGGGCTTTTAATTCACTGACATTGATTTTTCTGGTTACTACCGGAAGACGTGTTGCCATTTCTCCAGCACCGCTGGCAATCACCTGTCTGGTATAGGTTGCGAGTATTGAATTTGGAGGGTTGGTTGTAAAAAGTGATTTGAAATCAGATGGCTGTAACCCTGCCTTAGCCAGTAGATAGCGTGGCACGATGTAACTCATCATGGCTTCTTTTCCACCACCAAAGAGTATGCTTTTACCGCGTAATTGCTGTAGCGAGTCGATACCAGAATCTTTACGCACGTATACACCGCCTCGAATATATTTTTCACCGGATTCTTCATTTTGCACCAGTAAGTCGTAATTCAGGTTGTCATGAGCTTTGACATAATGGTACTGATTAAAGTGCACCAGGTCATAACGGCGCTGTTGAAGGTTTTTACGAAAAGCATCGAAGTCAGGCGATGTTTCAAGGGTGAATTTATAGGGGGTCTGTTGTTCGAGATAGTTTTTTAGCGGTTTAAATAAGCGCACCGTCAAGGCTGGATCCCGCCTTGGGAATATGCCTATAACAAGCGATTTGGCTTCATCTGTTGCAGGTGATATTTCCTGAGATTGGGCCAGTAAGGTATTACTGATCAATAAAACAAACAACGTGGTGAATAGTTTAATCATCAAATAAGTCGAACAGCGATAAACACGATTTCTAGGGGTCTATAGATACAGCTTACTGGAGGTTTGCCCTCGACGTGAAATAATAGCACAAATTGACTGTTTTAAGGATTTTAAGCCGATTGTTTTGAGTTGATCAATAAGGTCTGTTACCTGGTCAAATCGGAGCAGGTTAAAAAGTTTCGGTATAGTATGCTTAGCTGGATGTTTCCACTGCTTGAGTACTGATAGTTTGCGCAGTTGAAACTAATCGCTGTTCGATCAGATTTTTACCCACAATTAATAGCGCTAAGCCAAAAAATGCACCGGGTGGTAACACAGCAACCAGGAATCCACCGTAGTCCTGAGACAGGGTAAGGGTTAGAAACCCCGCCGCTTCTCCGAACATAACATCAGCCTGGGAAAAAATAGTTCCAAAACCTATGACTTCTCGCATGGTGCCCAGTACGGTAAGAACCAGTAAAAAGCCCAGCCCCATCATGAATCCATCCAGTGCAGAGGGTCCTACCGGGTTGCGTGAGGCAAAACCTTCGGCCCTACCGATGATGGAACAATTGGTGACTATCAGCGGGATAAAAATACCCAGCACCAGATATAGTTCGTAAAACCAGGCTTTCATGATCAATTCAATGATGGTGACTACGGATGCGATGATGAGTACAAATACCGGCAGCCTGACTTCCTGTCTCACTACATCACGTATCAGGGAAACCAGTGTATTGGATATTACCAGCGTCATCATGGTTGCAAGACCCAGGCCTATACCATTGATTGCGGTGCTGGTGACTGCCAGCATTGGGCACAGGCCAAGCAGTTGCACCAGTGCGACATTGTTATTCCACAAACCATTACGAACGATTTCGCTATTACTGTTCATTGGAAAAGTTTCTCACGGTTAGCCTGAAAATAATCCAGAGTATTCTTAACGGCTTTTACAATGGCTCTAGGCGTAATAGTTGCACCTGTGATTTGATCGAAATCACCGCCATCACGTTTTACTTTCCATTTCTCTGGTGCCGGGTTGTCCAGCGACTTTCCATCAAATCCCAGGATCCAGTCTGATTTTCGTGTGTCAACCGAGTCGCCCAGGCCTGGGGTTTCATTATGTTTGACAGCGCGTACGCCCGCCAGTGTTCCATCGTTATACACGGCTACCAGCAGGTATATATTGCCGCTATAGCCATCTGGAGCGATGGTGTTGAAGATTACCGCGACGGGTTCACCATTTTTGCGCGCCCGATAAACTATGCTGGGCTTTTTAGTGCCGAGTTGCTCAGAGGCGGGAAGCTCCAGAGTATCCTGAGCAATATCATTATCGAGCTTTTCTTTCGGGATTAATATGTAGAGGTTTCTAAGTAATACCATACGCTCATTGGCTGCGATTTGCTGCTGTGTCCCAACCTGTGTGACAGCGACTAGTGAGGTGCCCACTACGGCAAATAGCCATAACAGGAATCCTGAGATAAGTATCTGTACGAATTTAGTGTTCAGTTGTATCTGCATTAATGATCTTCCGGAGGCTTGACGCCAAATACACGGGGCTGGGTGTAATAATCGATAAGCGGAACAGCCATGTTGGCTAACAGTACTGAAAAGGCGACGCCGTCAGGATAGCCGCCCCAACTACGTATAACGTAAACCAGCAGGCCGATCATAAATCCATAAATCAATCGCCCATTACGAGTGGTTGATGCGGTAACCGGATCGGTAGCAATGAAGAAAGCCCCTAACATGAAGCCACCTGAGAACAGGTGAAAGCCGGGAGAGGCAACGCTATCAGGATTGACTACATAAAATATGCTGGCAATCAGCAATACACCTGAAATCATTGCGACAGGAATATGCCAGCGTATGGTTTTAGTAAACAGCAGGTACAGGCCTCCGACAAACCACCAGTTGGCTATCCATTCCCAGCCTACACCCGCAAAGTCACCAAATATCGGTGCTTGCTTGATCTCGCTAACCGTCATATCCAGTCCCAGGTTAGTCTTGAATTGATCCAGTGGAGTCGCCGATGTTAAGGCATCCCATTGCTGAATATCGACCAGCCCCAGGGTGTAACTAAAAGCCTGCGCCAGGTTGAGAGAATCACCACTAATCTGGATGGGTAGAAACCAGTTGGTCATATCTCTGGGGAAAGAAATCAATAACACCACATAACCCACCATGGCTGGGTTAAAGGGATTAAAGCCTAATCCACCATACAGGTGTTTACCTGCAATCATGGCAAAGCCTACACCAACGACTATCAGCCACCATGGACTATGCATAGGGATACACAGTGCTAATAACCAGGCGGTGACCACGGCGCTGTAATCTGACAGGTAGGGTTTAAGCGGGCGTTTGCGAAGCAGTAAGATGATGGTTTCAAATAACAGTGCAAATCCAATCGCGAATACCAGATTTACAATAAGTCCAACGCCAAAATACCAGATATATGCCACAGTGCCGGGGATCAGGGCGATGATCACATTCAACATCATGCGGTTGATGTGGGCAGATGGTGAGATGAACGGTGAAGAGTTTAGGCTCATGAATTATCCGGTTTGTTTTTGTTGCGCCGTGCATCAGCTTCATCTATCTGGCGTTGTTGAGCAGGTGTCAGATTATCGGTATTCCTGGGCTGGGCAGGCTGCTGGCTTTTTCGAGCTTTTACACGTTCCAGAGCGGCCTGTACCGCATCTACTGTTGGAGATGGGGATGATTCGGTAGTCGCCGTATTCTGTTTGGCCTGCTGTTCGGCCAGTTTTTTCTTTTCCAGTGCTTCACGTTTTTCACGTCGGCGTTGCTCATCCAGTATTTTCTGTTTCATGATGCGGGCTTCGCGAAATTCATGGCGTTTACGCGCACGATCAGACTGGTAGGTTTTCTTTCGCTGCTCCCATATTTCACTCTTGGAGAAGCGGTAATATTGCACCAGAGGAATATGGCTGGGACATACCGCTGCACAACATCCGCATTCAATGCAGTCGAATAAATGATATTTTTCTGATAACTCAAACTGTCTTGAGCGGCTGTGCCAGTAAAGCTGCTGGGGCAGTAGATTCACCGGACAGACCTCTGCACATTGGCCACAGCGTACGCATTCCGTCACCTCTGGTTGATCCTGTTGATTGAGCACCAGAATGGTGTTGGTGGCCTTTACTACCGGAATCTGGTCACTATGCAATGGCAGGCCCATCATCGGGCCACCCATAATAAGTTTTGGGTTCTCTACCGTGTAGCCACCAGCTAGAGATATCAGATGATGTATGGGAGTGCCTAAAGCAACGCGCCAGTTACCTGGGTTTTTAATACCAGGGCCTGTTATCGTGACCATGCGTGAGATGAGAGGTAAATCCTGGTCAATAGCATCGGCTATGGCTGCGCAGGTGCCTACATTCTGAGTTAAGAAACCAATTTTAAACGCCAGTTCTCCACTAGGAACTTCCTGTCCAGTGAGAACTTTAATCAATTGCTTTTCACCGCCCGAGGGGTACAGGGTTGGTATCGAGACCACCTGAGTATTGCTTAAAGACAGGTCGTCCAGAGCTGCACGCATTGATTTTATTGCCGCAGGCTTGTTGTCTTCAATGCCGATCAGGGTTTGCTGGGGTTGCAGCATAGTCTGCAAAATTTGAACTCCACGCATGATTTTAGCGGCATCGACCTGCATCAACACATCATCACAGGTGATATAGGGTTCGCATTCTGCGCCATTAATAATCAGAGTTTGAATATGATGCTGATAGGCTGTTTCAAGCTTGGCAGCAGTAGGGAATACCGCGCCACCCAGGCCTACTATGCCTGCTTTACGAATACGAGCCAGCATGTCCTCATTGCTTAAGGATTCAACTGATTCTGTAGTAGTGTTAATTGCTTCATCTTTACCATCGGGTTTAATCACAATGCAAAGGTCATTTTGACCAGAAGCATGGGCAATAGGGCGAGCTTCAATCGCAGTAATGACGCCAGAGCCTGGAGCATGAACTGGTGCGCTAACAGGTGCTCGGGTTTCTGCCAGTAATTGACCTTTTTTTACGTGCTCACCAACCTCAACCAGTGGCTCGTTATGCTCTCCAATATGCTGGCTGACGCGCACAATGATTTCATCCGCCAGGCTGGCGGTTTGAATTTCGCCACCCAGAGATTCCTTCTTATGATCATCCAGATGCAGACCGCCATGAAATTTAAATGACCCTGGATTACCCGACATGCTGGCCTCCTGCTTCATCTGGTGCACTCCATTTCCAGTCGGCTAGTGTCTGCTTAACCGGAACCATTGCAATACAATCGACCGGGCAGGGGGGCAGGCAGAGTTCACAGCCTGTGCATTCACTGGCAATGATGGTGTGCATATGTTTGGCCGACCCGAGTATGGCGTCTACCGGACAAGCCTGGATGCATAATGTACAACCGATGCAGGTCTGCTCATCTATATGGGCTACAGTGGGTACGGTTTTATGTTCGCCATGTTCTGCGCTGAGCTCCAGTACCTCTACATCCAGTAGATCGGCCAGCATGATAATGGTGTTCTCTCCGCCAGGAGAACATTGATTGATGGGCGCATCGCCATTGGCGATAGCTTCGGCATAAGGACGGCAGCCGGCAAAGCCACACTGACCACATTGGGTTTGTGGCAGGATTGCATCGATTTGATCGACGATAGGGTTACCTTCCACCCTGAAGCGAATGGCAGCATAGCCGAGGATAAGCCCGAAGCTACCAGCTATAAAGCTCAGGGTGAAGACTGCGATCAGGATTATCATTAGACTTTTACTAAGCCGCTGAGTCCCATAAATGCGAGGGACATCAGTCCAGCTGTGATGAGTCCGATTGCCGCACCTTGAAATGGTACAGGCACATCGGCGACATTGACCCGTTCGCGCATCGCTGCAAACAGGATCAGTACCATGGAAAATCCAACTGCGGCACCAAATCCGTATACTGCTGATTCTAGAAAACTATGTTGTTGCTGAACATTCAGCAGCGCGACACCCAGAACCGCACAGTTGGTGGTAATTAAGGGTAGAAAAATACCGAGCACATTGTGCAATAAGGGACTGGTTTTATGCACCACCATTTCGGTGAAATTAACCACGGCGGCAATGGTGATGATGAATGCAATGGTTCGTAGAAATTCCAGATCCAGCGGAGCCAGAATCCAGCTATCCACCATATAGCTTAAAACAGAAGACAGAGTGAGTACAAAGGTGGTTGCCAGACTCATGCCTATAGCGGTTTCTACCTTGCGCGATACCCCCATGAAAGGGCACAGGCCAAGAAACTTTACTAGCACGATATTATTAACAAAGATCGTGCTGATCAGGATTAGCAGGTATTCAGTCATAGATAGATTATACTTGCGGTCAAGCTTTCTGCATACCCTTGGCTTTGTATGGCTATATGAGGCATATCAATAGAGTGCTACAATTTTTGCCGACAGATCAATTGAATCTGTCGGCTTTTTATGTGTTATAAGCCGAGCTTATTGGCTACAAAATCTGCATCCTTGTCACCTCGCCCTGACAGGTTGATCAGAATTGTCTGCTCACTGGACATGCTGGGTGCAATACGCATGGCATAAGCAACAGCATGCGCGCTTTCCAGTGCAGGGATGATGCCTTCCATACGCGATAATGTCATAAAGGCGTCCAGGCATTCCTTGTCATCGGCCGAAACGTATTCTACGCGCTTGATGTCTTTAAGGTAGCAATGCTGGGGACCAACGCCAGGGTAATCCAGTCCGGAGGCAATGGAATATACTGGCAGTGGATTACCTTCATCATCCTGCAGGTTGTAACACTCAAAACCATGGATAGCGCCTTTCTTGCCGAGGGTGAGGGTGGCAGCATGATCGGGTGTATCGAGCCCTTTGCCAGCAGGTTCTACACCCACCATTTTGACGCTTTCATCCTCTAAGAATGCGGTGAATAAACCAATCGCATTCGAGCCGCCACCTACACAGGCAGTGATGATGTCGGGTAACTTGCCCTCTTTCTGCATGAATTGATCGCGTGCTTCAAAGCCTACGATACTCTGAAAATCGCGTACCATTTTTGGAAAAGGATGCGGGCCGACCACAGAACCAATGGCGTAGAAAAAATTCACCGGATCTTTCAGGTATTCTTCAAATGCACTGTCCACCGCATCTTTCAGGGTCTGTGTGCCGCGTGTAACAGGAACCAGTTTACAACCCAGAATCTTCATCTTGGTGACATTCGGGTGTTCTTTTTCTATATCGATCTGCCCCATGTGGATTTCGCAATCTATGCCAACCAGTGCACAGGCTGTGGCCAGTGCTACACCGTGTTGTCCGGCTCCGGTTTCGGCCAGTACCTTGGTCTTGCCCATATGTTTGGCGAGCAGTGCTTCACCCAGACAATGATTGATTTTATGTGCGCCAGTGTGGTTCAGGTCCTCTCTTTTCAGAAAAATACGTGCACCGCCAAGTTTTTCAGACAGTCGACTGGCATAGTAAATCGGGCTGGGTCGGCCGACATAATCTACATTCAGAGAGGCTAGTTCCTGTTTAAATGCCTCGCTCTGACTGACCTGATCGTAGGCATCATTGATGTCATCCATGATCTGCTTTAATTCCGGTGGTATTACCTGACCACCATATTCTCCGAAGTAACCCTGTTCATTGGGCATGGGCGCAAAATCAAAAGTCATATCTATTCCTCGTTTGTTGTTTTATTGAGTGTTTATATTAGGATAAACCCGATTAGAGCAGAGTTAAATGCCCAATAGAAACGATAAAAACAGCATGCCTTAAGAATTAAAGTGGTATTCCATTCTCTCGTGATAAGGCCTGTCAGGGGTTACAAGCGATGAAGGGAAGTCAGCTCTGTTTGGCGTATCAGGGTAATGCTGTGTTTCAAGGCATAAGCCACTGTGCGGTTGGTATACCTGACCAGACTTGCCATGAATATCGTTAAGATAATTGCCGGTATACAGCTGTACCCCAGGTTGAGTGGATAAAATGGACAGGCTGATACCATTGGCCGGATTGCTCAGGCTTGCCACCTGTTTTAATGCATCTGGTTTTCCTGTAACAATAAAATTATGATCAAAGCCCTTACATTTGAGGATTTGCGGATCGCTAAAATCTAACTTGTCCGAGATAGATACAGGAGCGGTAAAATCAAAGGCTGAACCTGCCACATGCTGTATTTCCTTTAACGGGATAAAGCTATCATCTACCGGGCAGTATTGGGGCGCATGCAGCTGTAATTGATGATGCAGAATGTCTCCGCTACCCTGAAGGTTAAAATATGAATGCTGAGCAAGATTGACATGGGTTGCCTTATCTGTGGTTGCCTTTAAGTCAATCATCAACTGGTTGTCTTCAGTTAAGGTATATTCAACACAGATTGTCAGATTACCAGGGTAGCCTTCTTCTCCATGCGGACTGGTTAAGCTGAAGGCAACGCCATTTTTAATCTCTTTTGCAGACCATATTTTTTTCGCATAGCCCGCAGGTCCGCCATGTAAATGATTAGGCGGGTCGTTTATGGCTAATGAATAGGATGTTCCCTCAAGCTCAAAGCTGCCTTTAGCAATCCGATTGGCAAAGCGTCCGACAATAACACCCATGAAACAGTCGTCAGCCATGTATTCATCAAGGGTGTCGTAACCTAACACGACGTCAACCAGCTCACCCTTCCGATCGGGAACCGACAGTGATTTAATAGCGGCACCATATTCAGACAGCTCAACCTTCATGCCGTTTGAATTTTGAATCTGGAACAGTTGAACCGGGCCCTGCTCGCATTCTCCAAAAAGGATTTTATTCATTTTCATTAGTGATGAGAGCCAGAGTTGATAGCGCTGTTTTAAGGATCATCGTTTTTCGATATTGTTGCGTGGTTCCCAGTCGTCAGGAAGTCTGCCTAGAATAATCAGACTAAGCACATCATCTTTGGTGACGTCTTCAATTTTATAGCTGCCGACGTTTTTACCATTTTTCATAACCATGATACGGTCGCACAGGTCAAATACATCGTGCATGTCATGGCTAATCAGGAAAATGCCAATCCCTTCCGAACGTAATTGCTTGATAATATCAGCAACCATGGCTGTTTCTGACGGCCCCAGGGCTGCTGTCGGTTCATCCATAATCAGTATGCGTGCGTCAAAATAAATCGCGCGACCAATGGCAACGACCTGGCGTTGACCACCAGAAAGGTTTACAACAGCATCCGTGATATTTTTAAAGTTTGGATTTAAGCGGTTGAACACTTCGCGTGCTTTAGACTCCATGGTGTCATCATCTAGCGTGCCCCAGGGGGTCATGATTTCACGTCCTAAGAACAGATTAGCGGGTGCATTGAGGTTACCGGCTAATGCAAGCGTCTGATAGATGGTTTCAATGCCGTATGATCTTGAGTCGCGAGGATTTTCGATGTCGGCTTTTTTTCCCTGCACAAAAATCTCACCGCCATCAATTTCCAGTGCGCCAGAGAGCATATTCATCAGGCAGGATTTTCCGGCGCCGTTATGCCCCAGTACACCGACGACTTCACCGGGATAGAGGTCAATGGAGACATCTTCTACCGCATGTACACCGCCAAAGCGTTTTTGAATGCCCTTCATTTCTACTAGTGGTTGTTTTTGCATTTTAAGGCACCCCTTATCGACGACTTTTATAAATAGAGTCAAACCAGACCGCGAGTATGAGAACCAGGCCTATGATGACCTGCCGCATAGCCGATGACACACCCATCAAGACCATGCCATTTTCCAGGCTTTGCATGATCACTGCCCCGAGGATCGCTCCCGCTATGGTACCAGCGCCACCTGCCAACGAGGTGCCGCCTATTACTGCTGCGGCAATAACGCTAAGTTCGGTGAGCATGCCCATGGAATTGGCCCCTGCATTCAGGCGTGCGGTAGTCACGACTGCGGCTATACCGCAAAGAACGCCCATAACGGCAAAGATAATAACTGTGGTCTTTTTAACGTCTATACCTGATAGCTCAGCCGCTTCTGGATTGCCGCCCATGGCAAATACATAGCGTCCAAAACGGGTTATTTTTGAGATCAATGTCATGACTATAACCACAAGGATCAGGATCAGTACAGGGACGGGAATACCGCGCGGAATTTCAGTACGGGGTTTGTAATAGGAGTTCATCACCATAACAAAACCAATGATCAGGGCGGACCAGAATATGAGCAGTCCCAGCTCCATGGCAAGAGACTTGACCTTGAAATTATGATTCAGACGACTGCGTCGTGTCTGAAAGGTAAGGATAGCGAGAATTGCGATGGCTGCAAAACCTAAAATCCAGCTCCATAGTTCTCCAATAGAGCCATTGATACCACCGCCTAATAATTGATAGGTAGGGTCCATTGGGGCAACCGTGCGCCCATCAGTGACCAGAAATGCCCCGCCGCGGAACATCAATAAGCCGCCCAGAGTTACAACAAAGGCTGGAATGCCACGGTAGGCGATCCAGTAACCGTTCCAGGCGCCAATGATGGCCCCCAGTAATAATCCTAACATAATGGTTGTGGGCCAGTTCCAGGCTGTCCCTATAGGAAAGATATCAACCTGTAACCAGGCGATGACCATACCGGTAAATCCCATCACAGAACCAACCGACAGATCGATATGGCGTGCCACTATAACGAGTACCATGCCGGTAGCCATGATGCCAACGACAGAGCTTTGCACTGCCAGATTGTATAAATTTCGTGATGTCAGAAAGATGCCGTCTGTCATCATATTTAAACCTAACCAGATCGCGATAAGAACAGCGACCATTGCGATCATTCGAGTGTCTAGTTCGGTAGATGCTATCCACTGTGATAGCCTCGATTGTTTTTGATTATCTGAGCTCATATGAACCGTCTCGGCAAGCGTGATTTCTAAAAAGCTATCGTTGCCTCAGGGACTGTGAGCATATACAGTCCCCGAGGCTTCGAAGTGAGGTTATTTACAGGCCTTAGGGGCTTTAGAGGCTTTTACACCCTGACAAACCACTGATTTTTTAACCCAACCAGCATCAATAACAACGTCCAGATTGTCTTTGGTTACAGGTACTGGAGGTAGAAGAATGGCGTTCATCTCAATGCCTTTTGCGCCGCCACTCCATTTGATAGCGCCCTTAACCTTATTGCCAGCTACACCCTTCGCCAGTTGAACCGCAATTTCGCCAGCAGCTTTACCTAATGCGCGCGCATCTTTCCAGACTGAAACAGTTTGTAAACCACGTGCAACACGATTCAGCGCCGCGTGATCACCATCCTGACCGGACACAGGAAGACCTTCAAGGCCCTGTGCGGTTAGGGCAGCAACAACACCACCCGCTGTACCATCGTTGGAAGCGACGACAGCATCAACCTTATTATTGTTTGCAGTCAGGATTTGCTCCATGTTGTTCTGCGCATTTTCAGGCTTCCAGCCATCGGTATATTGTTCGCCAACAACCTTGATGTCGCCTTTTGCAATCGCTTTTTTTAACACTTCAAGCTGACCGCCATGCAGGAAGTCTGCATTGGGATCGGTTGCAGCACCCTTGATGAATACATAGTTGCCTTTAGGCTGAACTTTATAAACAGCACGTGCCTGCATGCGTCCTACTTCAACATTATCAAATGTCAGATAGAATACGCCGGGTGCTTCGATTAAGCGGTCATAACCCAGTACAGGAATACCTTCAGCCTGCGCTTTGGCTACCGCAGGAAGTACAGCACCTGAATCCCAGGCAAGCACGATAATCGCATCTGCGCCGCGTGCAATCAGGCTTTCAATATCAGCCAGTTGCTTCTCGGCAGAACCACCGGCATCCGCACTGATATATTTTGCGTTACCGAGACCTTTTTTGATGCCCTTTTCGTCTGTTTTCCAGCGTTCTTCCTGGAAGTTTGACCAACTGACGCCCACAACCAAATCTTTCGCAAATGCAGCCCCTGCTGCTCCAACAGTAAGCGCCGCACCAAGTACTGCACTCAAAACACTCTTTTTAACATTCATTTCTATTCTCTCCTGACATCATTATTGATGCATTTGTTGATCAGGTAGTCTTTGTTAAGACCCCTTGCTTGCTTTGAACGAAGCCTGCCAAATAGCCGGCGTCTCACGTCCGCGCTCAATACGCACGAATTGGTTTGCGTACAGGCGTATCCAGGGCCCCCATTCTCCATCAGGCCATTGAATACGTACCGTTACACGCTCAGCTACGCCCACGCCAAAGTGATGCCACAGGGCACTTCCTCCGGCATGTCCGCCGCCAATTGAAATTTCCTTGCGTTGGACTTTTTCTCCTGCACGTAATTCTATCCAGGCACCAACAGCATTTCGATTGCTGTTGTTCTGCTGTACTTTTAAAGCTACCCAGTTTCCCATAGGGACTGGTTT
Source organism: Gammaproteobacteria bacterium (assembly GCA_050295575.1). Lineage (GTDB taxonomy): Bacteria > Pseudomonadota > Gammaproteobacteria > JACNJF01. The sequence continues at coordinate 36,412 of JBNKPX010000003.1, forward strand.
CTGAGCATCGCCAAAACCGGTGTTTTTCCATACCTGAGTATCGGCTTCACGGTTGTTTACCACGACATCAAGCATGCCATCCAGGTTAAGGTCGGCAACAGCTGCACCTCTGGACTGTTTTAACGTGATCAGGCCAGCCTTGTCAGCCGCTTCTTTAAAGCTGCCGTCATATTGACCGAGTAATAGATTATTGGGGTCTTTTTGCGCAAAGTCACTCATCGAATGCACATTGCCTTTTGTTATATACAGATCAACAAAGGTGTCATTGTTGAAGTCTTCAAACTGGGCATGCCAGCCTGTAGAGGGCGTGACTTCTCCTCCCACAAAGGGGCGGTGAGCCGTTAAACCAACTTGATGTGCAAGGTCGGTATAGGCCGCTTTCGTTGGGCCCTTTGCCAGTGTGCGCAATTTATTGTCGCCCATACTGGTCAGGTAGTATTCAGGGTAACCATCATTGGTAAGGTCATAGCTGGCAATACCCATACCCCAGATCTTCAGCTTTCGCCAACCATCCCTGGATGAATACAGGCTGGGCTTTTTGCCTTTGGATACTTTCCACAGCTGTTCCTGACCCTGTTTGTAATATTGCCGGTCATTGGCAACGCGCAGGCTGGGCTCGCCAGAGCGGTTCCAGTCGCTAAACAGCATCGACAGGGTGCAGTAGCTGGGCGTTAAGGGAGTTGCTGCTGCAAATTTGCCTGACTCCGCCTGTGGGCGATACAGGAAGTTGTCATGGCAGGTACCCCATGGCTGTCCCGGCTGAGAGCGATCTACATAATTTCCAGTAGCCAGGGTTGGCCAGCTTTCGCCCTGTTCCCAGGTTGCGGAAAATGCAGTGGACCAGTTGTTCTGGCTGATGAAATTCCATTCCTCATTTGCGCGTTCAAAGCGGCAGTTACCCAGACCTTTATAAAGGGCATTTTCACCCACGCGTAAAATGGCAAGATCCATCAAGCCGTCACCGTTGACATCCAGCGGATAGGCTCCGGTGACATCTTGCAGGTTTAGATTTTGATCTGATGCTTTGCTGAATTTGATATCACCGCCACGGCTAGACTGGTTGATATACAGCTGGGCAGGGCTGGAGCCTCCTGCCAGATATAACTCGGGATACTGGTCATTATTGCAGTCAAAGGCTGCAATCCCTCCACCGACATAAAACTCCCAGCCCCCTTCATAGCGATGCTGGATACCGGATGTGGTGGTTTCTATCATGTTGGGGGCATCACTTGCTATGGCTTGGGCTGAGGATAAAAGCATCAGTGAGAAAACGGTTTTATTCATCCCTGGACACCTGTGGAGAATTTGAGGCTTTTAAGGAATTCAATGATTTCAGCCTGCCTCTGCGCGGGCATATTTGCGAACATCTGACGTGATGCAGCGGCTTCCCCGCCGTGATGCAAAATGGCTTCACGCAAGGTGGTTACATCGCCACGATGACCATAGGGTGCGCTGTCACCTACTCCCCATAGACGGGGTGTTAAAAATACATCGCGAGGAATGAAGCGTTGGCCTAATAATTCATTCGCAAAATGATTGTTTTCATTATCTGCAATAGTATGGCGTTTGAGGTCAGAGAAGAGTGGAATGAGCCATTCTCCATTGGCGTTTTTGTTAAGGCCCATGCTGGATAACCGAATCTCAATTGGGGTCTTAACGTCACTAATGCGCAGGTTTCCTGCACCATTGACAGGATTGGGTTCAGTGAAGCTGAGCGATTTTAGTGGTAATGCCAGCATGTGGCAGCTGTTACATTGTGCATCGACAAAGTTTTTCTGGCCTGCCTGAGCGGCTTCCTGCTGCAGCTTGTGTTCAGGTAATTTTTGTAGCGGTGTGGCAAGAGTTGCCTGAAAGGCAACTAGCGCAGTGATGTCTCCAGTGAGCAGCTCGTTCGGTATGCCGTCCTCATCAAAGTCCTCTACCCCGGTCCAGCGAGATCCATAACGCTCAACCGATTGCATACCGTGATGGGCATTCATGGCGTTGATGGTAAATTGGCGCAGGGATGAGAAGACGCCTTTTTGACTAAAGGGTTTTACGATCAGGTCGAAGTCTACACCCTCGACATCGTCGACATTGATGAAGCCATCTGCTGCAACCGACAAGCTGCCAAATTGAACGCCTTTTGTCTGTAGAGTAATGCGCTGAGTTTTTTGGGTAGTGCGGGCGTCTTCAACGGCTTTGTCGCGCAATCGCTGAAGATCATTTGTCATCTCACGGGCAAGCAGTTCAACAAGGCCTGAGCCAAATAGATGAGTCGTGCCTCTCTCGTTTGAAAACTGGGGGTCTAGCGTATCAAACTCAGCATCATCTATGCCTTCAGATGAAAAGACATTGGTGACAAAATCACCGCCACCACCGGCTATGGGCTGGTTGTGGCAGCCGGCGCAGGAATTGGCTTCAGGGCCTGATGTCCTGAAAAAAGCGGGAGTCGCGCCAGGTTCTCTCCAGGTAGGGATTTCTGCCTGGGTTGCAGCAGGTCGACCAACCCCATCCTGTGGGGTGAATCTGGCAACGAATAAGGACTTTCCCTGAGCCACCAGTTGCTGCTGCGACATTTGCTCTGCCGCAGCCTGTGTCAGGTGCTCATGTATAGCCCTTTCATCACCAATTGTTGGGTCAGCTGCCAGAGGCAGATAGGCAGTGCCTATCATGACAGAGGAAACGAGCGCAATGGAGGCTATGGACTTCACGGCAAGCTTTTTATAGGTACCTGTTGAAAAGGTTTTCGAGGTATTCCTGCCGCCCAGAACGTGGTGCAGGGTTAATCTCCTGTTTGTGAACGATGTCGGCTACATCGCTTAGCGATAAAGAACCATCCAGAATGCCTTTGCCCACACCCTGATCCCATCCCGCATAACGCTGATCAATAACGTCCTGGAATTTTCCATCTTCAATCATTTTAGCGGCATTCAGCAGTCCACGTGCGCAGGTGTCTATGCCTCCGATATGGGCATAAAACAGATCTACAGGATCTATCGACTGGCGACGGATTTTGGCATCAAAATTTAAACCACCAGTGCCCAGGCCACCGTTTTGCAGGATGTAATACATTGCGCGGGTGATTTCTGCAATATCATTGGGGAATTGATCGGTATCCCATCCGTTCTGCGGATCTCCACGATTCATATCGATGCTACCCAGCAGGTTGTTGGCAACAGCATAGGCAATTTCATGCTCAAAGCTATGCCCCGCCAGAGTGGCATGATTGGCTTCAATGTTCAGCTTTACTTCTTTTTCAAGGCCGTACTTTAATAAGAAGGCATGAACGCTCTGACTATCAAAGTCGTATTGATGCTTTGTGGGTTCATGTGGTTTGGGTTCAATTAATATCGTGCCTTTGAAACCAATTTTATGTTTGTGCTCAACAACCATACTCAGGAAGCGACCAAATTGATCTGCTTCACGCTTCAGGTCAGTGTTTAACAGGGTGTCGTAGCCTTCGCGGCCACCCCAAAGTACATAGTTCTCACCATTCAGGCGATGGGTCATATTTAGCACGTTACAAACCTGTGCTGCTGCATAAGCCACAACCTCAGGGTCGGGGTTGGTGCCGCCGCCAGCCATAAAGCGCTTATTGCTGAACAGGTTTGCCGTTCCCCACAGCAATTTCACACCGGTTCTTTCCATCTCAGCCTGCATCTGATCGGCTATTTGAGCCAGGTTGTCATTGCTTTGAGCCAGTGTGTCGCCTTCTGGAGCGACATCTCGATCATGAAAGCAGAAGTAGGGGGTGCCTAATTTTTCAAAGAATTCGAAAGCGACCTTGAGTTTATGGCTGGCCAGAGCCATTGGGTCAGCACCACTAAACCAGGGACGATCCAATGAGCCTTCACCGAAAGCGTCATTACCCTGCCAGCAAAAGGTATGCCACCAGCACACGGCAAAGCGCATGTGCTCTTTCATGCTTTTACCCATAACAACTTGATCGGGATTGTAATAGCGATACGCTAATGGATTTTCGCTATCAACGCCTTCAAAAGGGATCTTGCTAATATCTTTAAAGTAATCGTTCATCATTTCTCACAAATTGTGTTTCCAGTTTCAGGCTGGAAATTCAGTTTTTAAAAGTTCATAAAGACGGCGATATTTTGCATGTCGTGTTTTATAGGCAGTGACCATGTTAATATCGGGTTTAATAGTGTTTTTGATGGCTGGTGCAGTACAAACCTCGCTCGGATCTTCAGCGCTGACTGACAGACGCGCAAGGCGAGCAGCACCAAAAGCTGGCCCGACCTCTCCACCATAATGGTAGCAAAGTTCATAATCAAGAACTGATGCTAAAATTTGTCCCCAAAGCTCGCTTCTCTCTCCCCCTCCTATAACGGAGATTACATCAATTTTCGCCCCGGTTTCGAGTAGGGCATCAAGTCCATCCTTGAATGCATAGGCAACGCCTTCCAGCACTGCTCGGCCCATAGCTGCTCGATCTGTTGAATGTGTCAGCCCAAAAAAGACGCCCTGTGCATTGGGGTTGTTATGCGGGGTTCTTTCGCCAGAGAGATAGGGCAGGAAATAAAGATCACCAGGCTGATCGCCCGCGGCGCTGATTTCCTGTATTAAAGCTTGTTCGTTTGCGGCACCTGTGAGTTGAGTGATCCAGCTCAGGCAGCTGGCGGCACTTAGTATCACGCTCATTTGATGCCAGGTATTCGGCAGGCAGTGACAGAAGGCATGAACAGCCTGAGAAGGGTTGGGGGAGAATTTTTCATTGGCCAGGAATAATACACCTGATGTTCCTAGCGAAAGGAAGGCCCGCCCGGGCGTGATGGCACCAATACCGGCAGCACCTGCTGCATTATCACCCGCGCCACCAGCGACGATAGCAGCGCCTGGAACCCCCCAGGCCTTTGCAATGTCATCGCGTAGTTTACCGGGTGATTCACTACCCTCAACCAGACGCGGCATCTGATCAGGGGTTAAGCGAGTGGCTTTTAATAGCGCTTCAGACCAGTCACGTTTGGCAACATCCAGCCATAAGGTGCCTGCTGCATCTGACATTTCAGAGACATATTCACCGGTCATACGAAAGCGAATGTAATCCTTGGGTAATAGAACCTTTGCTACCCGGGCAAAGATCTCGGGCTCATGTTTAGCTACCCAGAGTAATTTGGGTGCAGTAAATCCAGGCATAGCAATATTGCCGGATATCTCGCGAGAGCGTGGTTCTGCTTTTTCGATCTCGAGGCATTCTTCAGCCGAGCGTCCGTCATTCCATAGTATGGCCGGGCGCAATACCTGGTCATCAGAGTCCAGTAAAACAGCGCCATGCATTTGTCCGGAGAGTCCTATTGCCTTAACGGCAGACAACGCAGATGGGTTTTCATTTCTAACAGAGGAAATGGCAGTTTCAACGCCATTCCACCAATCCTGTGGGTTTTGTTCAGACCACAGGGGGGCAGGGTGCTGAACTGTTAAGGGGGCACTTGCCTGACCAACAATGTTTTGGCTTTCATCGCACAGGACTACCTTGATCCCGGATGTGCCAATGTCGATACCCAGATACACTGTGTCTCTCCCAAAAGCGTCAAATTGACGTTTATATTGTTTTATGAATAGGCTCATATTGATCAGATTGATGATTTTTGTCAACCATTTCTGCATGGTTAACCCCTCATTAATATGTGATTGCACTGCAGAGCTTATCGATGGCTATAAATTTATTTAATTAACTCAATAATTTATAGTCAGGGAGCCAAGAATTTTATTTGCGTTGTTATGCTGAGGTGAATGAGGTATATTTTGATGGGTTTGAGGTGTTTTGTCGATGCGTAAATCATTAGAGTGGAGGCTTGTCTGTGTCACGAATAAAAGTTCGTCAAGTTGAAATAGCTGAAGAAGCTGGTGTGAGCGTCGCTACAGTTGACCGGGTTTTGAATGAGCGTGGTGGTGTCAATGCACGAACAGAGCAGCGAGTCAGGGAAGCAATTAAAAACTTAGAGAGAGGGGGAGCAGCATCGGATTCTCAGCCCATTGAGTCATTACAGTTTGATTTTATTCTGCCTGCTAATCCCAATATTTTTATTAACCTGCTGGAAGATGCTGCAGCTGGTGTGAAAAATCATTTACCCCATCATGCTTTTACAACAACATGTCATCGCGTGGAGGGTTTTAATCCGCAAGTCCTTGCGGACTCAATCTATGAAACTGGTAAAGACTCGGATGGTCTTGTCGTGATGGCCCTGGAAAATCCCGTAGTGCGTGAAGCGGTGAATGCTGTTGCAGACTCGGGTACGCCTGTTGTGACGATTGTCAGCAACTTATCCACACAAAAGAAAATCGGTTATGCCGGGCTGAACAATCGTGCTGCAGGACGCACTGCGGGTTACCTGATGAATCGACTGGTAGCAGCAAGGGCGGGTAAGCTGGCTGTTTTTGAAGGCAGCTTACAGTTAAGTTATCGCGACCATCAGGAGCGAGAGGTTGGCTTTAAGGATGCCTTGCGTGAATATGCGCCAGAGATGGAGATAGTCGGGCGTTGGGCGACGCAGGATAATTTTGAAGAAGCTTATCGGCAGACGAAGATACTGCTATCCGAACAACCCGATCTATTAGGTATTTATAGTATAGGCGGTGGCGTGCGCGGAATTGCTCGAGCCATTAAAGAAGAGGGCTGGTCTGAAAAAGTAGTCCTTATCGGGCATGACCTCACCCGCTATACCCGAGAATTTCTTATCGATGGAACACTGGATGTTGTTATTAATCAGGACCCGTTTAAAGAGGTTTTGATGGCCTGCCAGCTTTTGTTGAATCATCACAGCTCGAACACTGTTTTACTACAGCCCGATCATATTCCAATAGAAATATTCTTTCGCGAAAACCTTTCCTGATTTTATTAAGGGGCCTCTGAGAAATTTAGAGTTTCCTTAAGTGTCCAGTTGCTCCCAGTTATTTTGCTGGATCAGGTGTTGAATTAAATCGACGTATTCCTCACCTTTTGATGAATACTTATTCAGCCCCTGTGCCAGGGCTGTGCCGGTGATGGGTGACTCATTATTACGTAACATCTGTCTGATGTTGCGCATTTTGCGGTAAGCTCGGTGGCTATTTAAGGTCAGCATGTAATATTGAATGGAGTCGCCCACGTGTTCAAACTTACGTACCAGATGTTTTTTATCTTCATCTCGCTGCTTCGGTTTAAGCCCCTTGGTCTTATCGAAGGTCCAGATACCAAATAGATTATTGGCTTCAACACTAAAGCGTGACCGGCCCCAGGCCGATTCATTGGCTGCCTGGGCCAGTGCCAGCGACACGGGAATGACGTCTACCTTTTTCAGTAATTCAACCCTGGATGCTACCTCTGATAATGGATCGCCCTTGACCCTGTATTTTTTTGCCAGCGATTCCAGCCACTGCTGGTCCCGGGGTTTGAGCTGATACCCTCTGTCTAACAGGATAAAGGTATTCAGAATCCGGTAACGTAATTTAACCAGACGTTTGTTTTCCTGTTGAATAATAGGTAGTAGTTGCTGAACGAACCGGGCTTTACGAGTCTGAATATCTGGAGTGGATTTTTTAGACTTTTGTGCACTTTCTGATTCAGGCCTGACTGGCAGATTTTGTTGTGCCGGGTTCTGGTAGGGGGAAGGATAATAATAGTTAGATGGAGCCGAATAGGGTTGAATATAACCTGTGTAAGGGCTGTATTGTGGTGCCATCTGTTTTTGATAGGGATAAGCTTGATAATGGGAATAGTTCCAGTCGGGCCTCCAGCTTTGAGCCTGCAAGTTAGCGCTGCTAAGCAGGCTGATTAAGCAGCTTAGCTGGATGATGATGTTAAAGGTTTTCCTGCATTCTGACATAGGCTTATTCTTATTCGATGTTGAAATTTAAAGTTCGTGATACCAGCTACCGTCTGCATTTGGCACAATCCAGTTATGACTATACCAGTGGAAGCGACCTTTTTGCCTGGAGGGCATGGTGCAATTCGTTCGATGTCTTCCGGGTTTTAAGTCAAACAAAGGGGTAACTTCAATAGTATCTTCTAGCTCGCTCGACCAGTTCATGGCAACCTGGTCACTGCCGCTGATATAGCAGCGTAGATTTGATTTAGAATAGCTTCCATGGGCCAGAGTTAGGGTTAGCGTTGGTCTGCTGTTACCCGCTGCTGTTACTGGGTCCACAGGTACAGCTCGAGCTACAGGTAGTGGCAGAGTGCTTACCTTGGTAATAAAACCATCCAGATCGGCGAATCTATCAGCCATCGGAAAACGCGGTAATGCGGAGAAATTAGCATCTGCCCAGGCAGGCCCCGATTGCTGGCCAAAGCCTGTCAGACCCAGCTCAGCAATCAACTGCCCCAGTTTTGTGTTGTACTCACCATAGGGCCAGGCAAACAGCTCAGGAGCAATACCTATATGTTCAGTAATCTGTTGTTGTGCAGTTGATATATCTGAGCGTATACGTGCTAACCATTGCTGTTCTGATTCATCTGATTTGCGTCGAACCATATGGGTATGGCTTTTTCCATGATTTTCAATGCTGACGCCATGTTGGGCCATTTCACGCAACTGTTGCCAGCTCATATACAGTGTCGATTTATCAGCTACATGGTCGCTAGAGACGAATACAGTTAATGGCCACTGATGCTTTTTAATCAGGGGGTAAGCGGTTTGGTATACCGAAAGATAAGCATCATCCACGCTCAGGCTGACGCATTTATCTGGTAATTCCAGTTGGTGGTGTAGCGACAGGGCTACGTCGCGTAAAGCCATTATGGTGAACCCATTTTCAGCCAGATAGTTCAGTTGATCGACAAACTGTGTTTCTTTTATGCTGGTACTACGCGGGGTTGTTTCACTGAAATGATGGTATTGCAGAATGACACAGTGATTAGCGCTCATGGCTAACACAGGCGTCAGGCTTAGCATGATCAATAGCAGATGGCGCATCATTAATGGATCACTTGTAGTAAGGTTGTTGTTGTTCATGCTATGTTAAATTATTAACCGTCCAGTAACAATTATGCGGAATGAAATGACTCAGGTTTTACTTTGCGATAATGGTTCCAGGCAGCCTGCAGCTACCCTGGTGTTGCGTGAGATAGCACAACAACTTAGTGTAGTGGCAAAGCTGCCAGTGGCGGCGGTATCGCTGCAACACTCGGACAGTATTGATGCCAGTTTATTGAATGGGTTGGCTGCACAAACCTTGCTGGGATATTTATCCCGGCAAATACAGCAGGGTGAACGCGACTTTATTATTCTGCCGCTGTTTTTTGGCAAAAGCCGTGCTTTAAGCTCATTTATTCCACAACAGATAAACAGTTTGCAGCAACAGTATGGTGATTTTACGCTTCGGGTTGCAGAGGTGCTCTACCCGATGCCTGATGGGGATCCTGCGCTGGTACAGATACTGTATGACAATATTCAGCAATGCCGGCTACAAAACTTGGCTGCGGTAAAACAGGTAGTGATAGTCGATCATGGATCACCAGTGCCTACCGTGACCGATGTGAGAAAGTCTATTGCGAGTCAGCTGGTCCAGTTACTTGATGATGATATTTCTCTATCGCAGGCAGTAATGGAAAGACGGCCGGGTAAAGAATATGACTTTAATGGTGATTTACTGGAAGACTGTTTATTAGACATGGCTGAGCAAGGTATGAGCGGGGCTATGGTCAGTATGATGTTTTTATTGCCGGGTCGACATGCCGGGGAAAATGGTGACGTGAATGAAATCTGTGCTCGTGTCATGCAGCGCTACCCAGATTTCAGGGTCTGGATTTCACCGCTAATCTCCGAGCATCCCTTGCTGATCGATATCCTCAGTAGAAGGTTGCAAAATATTTCATAAATTCAGATTCAGGCTTGCAAGCTATCCTGTTTTGTAACAGGATCCTCTCTCCAGTGAGGGTACCAGGGAGACACCATATGCAAAGTCGATTATCAATTTTTATAGCGCTATTGATGGCGTTACTGCTGACAGCTTGCAGTCAGGATTCTGAAACTGCTAATCCTGTTCAACAAACAGCGCTTCCCCAGTCTAAGGTTGCCCTGCGCACAGTCACAGGCTGTGACGACCTCAAACAACAGTTTGTCGACAATTGGGTAGAGAGCCTGCTGGCTGGTTATCGCTATCAGGGTTTTGTTGATGACATTGCTCTAGCCTCTGCAACTGAGGCAGGTGCTACAGTTGCAGTGAATACAGCAAGTGATGCAGCTCCAGATAATGTCAGTCAGACTAATACTCAGGAAGCGGGTGTTGATGAGGCTGATACTGTCAAAACCGACTCTCAGGGAAATCTATATATTGCCCAGCATGATAAGCTGGTGATTGCAGATGCTTTCCCACCGCAGTCTATGAATATCCTGAGCACTCTGGAGCTTGGGGGCAGGGCTTCCGGGCTGTATCTGGCAGAAGATCAAAACACAGTGGCGGTGCTTGTTTCTCCTAAGGTGCTACCAGCTGATCCTGTTATTACAGTAGGGGAAGAGCTGGCGATTGCACCCTATATAAGATATATACCTCAGACTGATTTGCTGCTTGTCGACATCAGTAACCCCGCTCTGCCAGCGATATCCAAACGCATCCGTCTCGATGGAAACCTCATCAGTAGTCGACTGATAAGCAATCGCTTGCATCTGATACAGGGGTATTATCTGGCTGGGTATAATTTGCCCGATGATGATCAGATACCGGCATTGCTGACGCAATACCGTGATGCGTTTTTAAAAGATGATACAAGTCAGATGGACCTTATCCGACAGCAGGTCCGGCAACTGGTTGAATCTAGCCTTGACTTCAATTCGGTAGCCAGCCTGCTACCTAAAGTCACGATATCAGGCCCGCAGTTAGATAGCCAAACTCAGGCACTGGACTGTTCAGATGTATACCGGCCAGATGTTGATTTAACTCAGAACCACCTGCTAACGCTTACCAGTATGGATATCAATGGGGATAACCTGAAGCAGGTTGCAGCGCTGGGTAGTGGATGGATTACCTATACCAGCCAGCAGGACCTGTTTATTGTCCAGCCAGGTAACCACTGGTGGTTTGACCGAAATCAACAGCAGCAATCAGCCATACACCATTTTTCTATTAGTGATCAAAAGCCAGAGTATGTGTCCACGGGTATGGTAAAAGGCTATCCACAGAACTCATTTAACCTGAGTTATTACCGGAATTATCTACGCATAGCCACGACACAGAACCTGTGGAACCTGAATGATCGTAGCGATATTAGAAGCACCAATCACCTCTATGTGCTGGAAGATACTGCACAACAGGGTATGGATATTGTTTCATCAGTAGAAAATTTTGCAGACAACGAACGCATATATTCAGCACGGTTTGTGGGTGATCGGGGCTACGTCGTGACATTTCGGCAGATTGATCCCTTATTTAGTTTTGATCTATCTGATCCACTGCAACCCTATATTGCAGGTGAGCTGAAAATTCCTGGCTTTAGTTCCTATATGCACCCTGTAGGTGATACGCATTTACTGACGATTGGGCGCGATGGTAGTGAGACTGGCAGCACTAATCAGATTGCGATTAAACTATTTGATGTCAGTGATCTGGCCGCCCCCGTACTGATTGATAGTTATTCCCCAGATATGAAAAGCGGATATAGCTGGAGTCAGGCTAACTGGGATCCTCATGCCTTTACCTACTATGAGCCCTTGCAAATGCTGGTTGTACCAATTGCCAGCTATGACAATGCTGGTGATTATTATATGGGTATGCTCGCACTGGATATAGACTTACAACAGGGATTAAGTCTGGTGGGAAAGGTAGATCATAATGATCTGTTACAGCAAGCCAGCTGTCAGATTACTGAAGACTATTGCAATGCCTATTACTATGGCTGGTTAGCACGACCAACTCGGAGTGTCTTTATGAGTAGTGGCAGTGATAGCTATTTGTTTTCACTTTCCAATATTGGTGTTAAAGCCGTTGATGTTAATGATTTTGAAACCACTGCGGGAAGTTTGCTGTTGCCTTCTGCCGAACCTTTTTATAGTTATTACTATTAAAGCAGCTCTGATTAATTATCGAGGCGTTAATAATCTATTAGATCTGAAGATATGTTTGAGCTTTGATAGCATTTGCTTAAGCAAATACCGTGTTGCTAACAGGTGAAAAATGAAACAGGTGATTCATGTAGCCGTTTGTTCAATATTTGTATTTTCTTTTTCATTAACGGGTTGTAGTGCTGGCAGTTCGGTAGAGAATGAGGCAGGGCAAAGCATTGATCCTGATAATCCACCCGTGACTTCAGGGAGCTGGTATAAGCCTCCAGTGTCGGCAAGCTGGCAATGGCAGTTAAGTGGAACAATAAATACTGCTTACGATGTCGACATATACGATATTGATCTGTTTGACTCAACAGCGGCTTTAATCCAGAAGCTTCAGGCATCAGGTAAAAAGGTGGTTTGCTATTTTTCCGCAGGCTCCTATGAAAACTGGCGATCTGATGAGGCCAGTTTCAACTCAGGTGATTTAGGGAATAACCTCGATGGATGGCCAGGTGAACGTTGGCTGGATATACGGTCAGACAATGTTCACACAATCATGAAGAGTCGTCTGGATTTGGCGCTGCAAAAAGGCTGTGATGGGGTTGAGCCTGACAATATGGATGGTTATAGCAATAACCCTGGTTTTGATTTCAGCGCTACGGATCAACTTGCCTACAATCGACTCATTGCAAACGAAGCGCATAGCAGAGGATTGTCGGTAGGGTTAAAAAATGACCTTGATCAAATTAATGGTCTTGCCGCGTATTTTGACTTTGCCGTGAATGAGCAGTGTTTTGAGTATTCCGAATGCGCAGCGCTTGCGCCTTTTATTGATGCTGGCAAAGCAGTACTAAATGCTGAATATAAACAGGCATATATTACTGATGCAAATGCAAGGGATGCGTTGTGTAATGAATCTATGAGTCTACAATTCAGTACGTTGGTTTTACCGCTCGATCTGGATGATGGATTTCGCTATAGCTGCCTGTGATAATAGCCCTTGCGGGGCAGTCTAAAACCTCCTGTATTCTGCGTTGACCTGTAGTTAAAATTACCGTAGTCTCAATGCATCAATCTATTCTAAAGAAGTTTATGAGGGAAGAATTATTCGTTATGGATACACCATTATTTCATTCACCAAAATCTCCGTTCATTAGACAGCTCCTGTCGCGAAAATCAGCGAAATTATTTGTCTCTCTTTCAATCCTGTCTATTGGTTTGATACTGGTCACCCCGTTGCATGCTGGTGAAGGTTATTATTTGCTTGCTGGCATGGGGGAAAGTAAAGCCAAGGTCAAGTCGAAGTATCTGCTGAGCGGCAGTGATGATAGCTATGAGAATCTAGACTTCCAGTTATCACTGGGTTATCAATTTAACAACAATGTACTAATAGAATTTAGCAGCATTTCCCATGATTCATTTCTTGATGTTGTATTTTCTGATTCTGCTGCCAGTGTCTATGAGAATATTGCATTGGTCGGGTATCGATACGATATTAGTGAGAAGTTCAGTGTAACTCCACGCCTGGGCTATTCAAGCTGGAAGATCGAGTCTTCAGATGGATTACTATTCAATTCAGGCTCAGGAGCAACAACATCCAGAAAAGGCAGTGATATAACCTTTATGCTTTCAGCCTCATATAGCCTCTTTTATATGACACTGCAGTCAGGGGCGTATGAGTTTGGCTCGCTGAATTCAATACTTATTGGGATGGAATTTAAGCTATAAAAACAAGTCATGCTCTAAGCTGCAGATTTCAAAGATGACAAAAGGCCGGGATGACGAGAAAATCAACAGCAACATAGCTTTATCCTGCTTAAATCCCTGCAAGGCGAACTCTTTTTAGTTAAGCATAAATAGCAGCCAGCAAGGTTAATAATTTTCAGATATGACTCATCTCGACCAGAGCAATAATCTGCCCGACAGTATCTTCTACCGATTGATCATTGTTGATGTAGACACAGTTATCCATCTTCATCGATTCCAGTTCACGGTTACGCTGAATACGTAGCTCGATTTCCTCTGCAGTTTCTCGACCCCGCTGAGTCAATCTTTCACGCAGAATATCTTCGGATACAGTGATCCATATAGGCGTAGTTTTGGCATAGATATGCAGTGCAGTAGAGAGGTATTCGCGCGAACCATTTACTATGACATTCTGCCCCTGCTTAACCCATTTTCGAGCTTCTTTACCAATCGCATACCGGAAGCCATGTGATTCCCAGTCAAACAGGAATAGCCCCGCTTCCTTGCGCTGATAGAAGTCAAATTCGCTGAGTGCAATATGGTTTTCATCGCCTTCACGAACAGGTCGAGTGATATAGCGATGAGCAACCAGAGGTTGATGATCAGAATATTGATGTTGTTTCAAGTGGTTGAGCAGTGTATCTTTGCCGACGCCGGAAGGGCCGACCAGAAAAAAAAGTCTTGCTGAGTTAGACATAGGTAAATTACCGTTTGGCTTTGGTTGTTTGAATTATTAAGGTCGAGCTCAGGGTGGTGATTACTGAGGTGTGCATTATAGTCAGAATGCATTATTTTAGGTCAAATATGTGACAATATGATTAAAAAGTTGCACTAAGCAATCGCTCGGTTCAAACTATCGAAAAACTATAAACAGTACCTATCCATTGAATTCAGCTGCAATATCAATTACCGATCTGCATAAATCATTTGGTCAGATTGAAGTATTAAAAGGGGTTTCTTTAAATGCCCATAATGGAGATGTGGTCTCTATTCTAGGTAGTAGTGGCTCCGGCAAAAGTACCTTGCTGCGTTGTATCAACCTGCTAGAAATCCCCACTTCCGGTAAAATCTCTATCGATGGCGAAAGCCTCAATCTGATTACCAATAAACGGGGTGAGGTTGTGCCGGCTGATATGCGCCAGATAGCCCGTATCCGTGCGCGATTATCGATGGTTTTCCAAAGCTTTAACCTGTGGGCTCATATGACGATTCTTGAAAATATCATCGAAGCTCCAGTGCATGTCTTGAAAAAAGATAAGAAACAGGCCATTGATGAAGCTAGAGTATTGCTCGAGAAAGTCGGTATCTCTCAAAAAGCCGATGCCTATCCTGCAGAGCTTTCCGGTGGTCAGCAGCAAAGGGTTGCGATAGCCAGGGCGCTGGCAATGGAACCGCAGGCAATGCTGTTTGATGAACCTACTTCAGCGCTTGACCCTGAGCTGGTCAGTGAAGTGTTATCCGTTATGCGACAACTGGCCGACGAAGGCCGAACCATGATTGTAGTAACTCACGAAATGGGATTTGCGCGCGAGGTATCGGATAATGTGATTTTCCTGCATAACGGGAAAATCGAAGAGCAGGGAGCCCCCGATCAGGTTTTTAACCATCCAACTTCAGAACGGTTTAAGCAATTCCTATCCAGTGGATTGTGATCGTTTAAGTAATCAACCAACAGGAGAATATCCATGAAATTTAAAGTTACCCTGGCGACCTTGCTATTGGGTCTGTTAACAATTGGTTCTGCACAGGCGGAGAAAATCCGTATTGCTACGGAAGGTGCTTATCCTCCATTTAATATGAAGGATACCAGTGGTCAGCTGACGGGGTTTGATGTGGATATCGCCAAAGCTTTATGTGCTGAAATGAAGGCTGATTGTGAAATCGTAGCACAGGATTGGGATGGTATTATCCCTGGCCTGCTGGCTAAAAAATACGATGCAATCATCGCCAGTATGTCTATCACGGCAGAGCGTAAGCAAAAGGTATCTTTCACTGATCCTTATTACTCGAATTACCTGCGCTTTATTGCTAAAAAGAACAGCGGTCTGACCGCCAGCAAAGCAGGCCTGAAGGGTAAAACTCTGGGTGCACAGCGTGCTACTATCAGTGGGCAGAATCTGGAAGATAACTATCGTAAAACCTCTAACATCAAGGTTTATGATACTCAGGAAGCGGCGTTTCTTGATTTGAAATCGGGTCGTCTGGATGCGGTACTGGTTGATGCCTACCCAGGCTATGACTGGTTAAGCAAGGCTGAAAACAGTGGCTTTGATTTCCTTGGTGATAGTATCGATATCAACGACAAGATTGGTATTGCGATTCGCAAGGGTGACAAAGCGCTGGCCGGAAAATTTAACAAAGCCTTGCAGGCGCTGTTAAAAAATGGCAAGTACAGCAAGATCAATAGCAAATACTTTCCTTTCAGTATTTATTAAACATATTAGGCCGGGGTCACAAGCCCCGGCCTTTGTAGTTTATGTTTGAATATCTCAGTTTTGGCGATAGCGGTTTTGGTGATGAAATTCTCGCCGGTGCCTGGTTAACACTACAACTAGCCTTAGTCTCATTGGTTATTGGTATAGGGCTGGGTTTGCTGGTTGCTGGTGGTAAGCTATCCAGATATCGACTCGCCAGGACTCTGGCTCATTTATATACCGAAGTTGTTCGTGGCATACCAGAAATGCTGGTGGTGCTGGTGGTGTTCTTTGGTGCTTCCTTCCTGATACAAACCATCGCTGCATGGTTTAATTATGATGAATATATAGAGGTAAATGCCTTTGTAGCTGGAGTGTTTGCATTAGGCATAGTGTTTGGTGCCTTTTCCAGTGAGGTTTTTCGCGGCGCATTTCTAGCGGTTCCCAGAGGACAGATTGAGGCAGCTATAGCCTGCGGTATGTCGCCCTGGCAAGTGTTTCATCGCATACGTATGCCGCAGATGTGGCGCTATGCCTTACCGGGGCTGGGTAATCTATGGATGGTGCTACTGAAAGATACCTCTCTCATCTCTATTATTGCACTGGATGAGTTACTTCGCTGGTCCAAGGTGGCCGCAGAAACTACTAAGCAACCTTTCACCTTTTATATCACAGCAGCGGTGATCTATTTATTGTTCACCATGATTTCGGATGTTATACGCCACCGCTTTGAGACGCGCGCCAATCGAGGTGTGCTGAAATGAATTTCGATCTGATCAGTAAATATGGGGATCGCTTCCTGGATGGTACACTCATCTCGTTAAAGCTGGTGATCCTGTCTTCGCTTATAGGTCTGGTCATGGCCTTTGCACTAGCGATGGCGCGTACCTCAAAGCAGCGACGCTACTGGATGCCGGCTTACAGTTACATTTACTTTTTTCGCGGCACCCCGCTATTGATTCAGTTGTTCATACTGTACTACGGGCTAGGTCAGTTTGAATGGGTACGCGATAGTTTCCTATGGCCGGTACTGGGCGATGCCGAATGGTGTGGCTTGATCGGATTGAGTTTGAATACCTCAGCCTATACCGCAGAAATTCTACGCGGGGGTATTAGAGCAGTGCCAAGAGGAGAGATAGAAGCCGCACGCTCATTAGGTATGAGTAGCTGGTTATTGAACAAACGTATTGTACTGCCTCGAGCCATACGCATCGCCTGGCCCGCCTATGGCAATGAAGTGGTTTTATTACTTAAGGGTAGTGCCTTGGTTAGTACAATCTCGGTATGGGATTTGATGGGTGAAACACGTTCAATATTTTCACGAACCTATGCGCTGGAGATTTTTGTTTACGCAGCCATCATCTATTTTGTACTGACCTTTGTGCTGACCCGTGTTTTCAGATTGATAGAAAAAAGGATTAATCGTTATCTAATCGCTGGATAAATTAGGTTGTTGCTGAAGCGTATCTTCGGATAATCTGTGCCGCCAAAATCGATGGCTACAAACCATTAATTTTGTGCTCTGAATAATTCATGGAAGAATTATTCAGAGCTTACTTAATTTAAACTTCCAACAATATGAGTTAAATACAGATGCTGAAGTAAAGGCCAAACTTTACTTCAGCTGTAAACGAACGCCATTCGATAGCTCAGATAGATTGTACTCGCCGTATACACTCTTAACTGCGATATATATGTTATTTTTAGGCAGCGATTGCACTGCATTTTCCCAAACCGTATCCAACGGCGACTCTGGTGTTATCAACAAAGGCAGCATGGTACCATCCTGAAAATTTCCGTTGCTGCTCACATATAAAACATAACTAGTAGCAGAATTCGACAGTACAATTGTCGGCGCAGAGTGACGATAAGCAGTATCGCCTGTACCTGGAGATAGCAGCAAAACACCCGGTCTGCTTGCTGTTGAAGTATTTCCTGCTGTTACATTTTCCTGAAGCTGGAGTAGTGTTGAGGACATCAAAATTTCGGTTTCTACTATCCTGTTAGCCATGTCTCCAATATTGGTTTCGGTTGTCAGGATTCTATCCGCCATTTCACCTATATCATTCCCTAGCGTTAGCATCGAGTCGTTAAGTGTAAGAATCATTGGGTCAGTTGTACACATACCTAATGAGAATGTACCAGCTGTCGACAGCTGGGTATAAATAAGTACTGCAGTAACAATTAGAGTTTTAACCTGTTTCATATTGATACCTCTAGTCTTGATAAGTGAATAAAAAATGTACATCTAAGCTTGCTAATCTGAAGCCCAGAAAAAGTTTCGAAAGTATAGATACACTACTTACCTTTTCCATTCAGTAATCGAATAATCAGGCCAACAACTAATCTATATTTATCCGATATCTGAATTTATATTTACTACTGGCAAAGCGTAATGAAATTAGTAAGTAAGATTAAATGTAGGATTGATCTTTCACATATGCCTATCTGCAGAGGCCAGGGTTTAGTGGCATAGCATGCCGCAAATAGATCGACGCCAGTACAATAAATCTGTTGTTACAATTACTGAAACCCATCAATTTAAGAGGCGAACGAATCCACCAGCTGAAGGTGATCGATATGCACTACAACATGGTAGTGATTATTCATGATCAAGTAGGCTGTGATTGCGATAGCAAAGATGTTGGGAAGTGAAAGTAATCGATCCTAAATCCATTGGCTTCGGTGTTCGTAATCATACTCAGTCTTCCTGACTTTAGGCATAATGCACCCCTTGCGTTGAGTCAATGGAATTTACGTAACCGTTGATCTATAGTAGTGTCAAACTTCAAAAAGAGGGTGTCCCCAAAAGATGTCCTGATTTGGTTTTGTCGCCTTTCAGTTTAGCCTTATTGCTAAACTTGGAAGGGGCTCAATGAGTATCAAGTACTTTAAGAATCTGGGGCTACCAGAGCTGGTAGCAAGATGAACACAAAGAGATTTGAACCGCAGTGGTACGTGATCCGTATGCCCGGTGGTGTGGGAGGAGGGGTGTCGTGAGGCATCCGCCTATCCCGATTACACTATAAACATATGAACTACAGAGTAACATTAAAAAACTATAAGGATGACAAGTATTATCCAAGGCTCGTTAGAGTAGTATCTGAGATTATGGAGAGATCGAAAACGATAGAAACGATTCATGTATTTAACAAGATGGGCTTTTTATCTGACAAAAACATTAAAAAATGGAGAGCTGGCCAAATTTTATACTTAGAGTCAGTAATCGAGTGCAACCTTAGTAAAGCTAATCGAATTATTGCTTTACTCGGATTTCACGCCCATGATCTTAACCTGGGAAAATCCAGTAATCTTATAAAACGTAAAGGCAAATATTTGCGTTACACAAAGTCAGGTATTAAAAAAATTGAGGAAAATTATGCTAAGCAGTTTTTTGTCATTGGGAAAAAGTGCTAACAAGGCATTCAAATTCGTTCCAGGCCTGAGTTAAAGGGGAATGATAGTAGTACCCTCGTGTGCTTGATTATCTTTCCGTAACTTTTTAAGAAAGGAACTATTATACAATGAACCTTAAAACAACTTTTTTAATACTATGCGTGTTAGGTTTTTTGCTGCCCTTATCTCAGTTTATACCCTGGGTTGTTGATAATGGTTTAAATATCCCACTATTTTTTCAAGAGATATTTTCAACTAGAATTGGTGGCTTCTTCGGTATGGATGTAATTGTTTCTGCTGTAGTACTATTGGTATTTATTTTTGCTGAAGGCAAACGTCTAAAGTTGCCTAACTTGTGGTTACCTATAATGGCAACTTTAAGTGTTGGAGTTTCTTTTGGCTTACCACTGTTTTTGTATATGAGGCAGAAGCAAATTGAGAGTAAAGCATAACAGGTGGCTTCTACGGATAATTTGTTCTATTAATTCTAATAGATGAAAGACGGAATTTTAGATAACTATAACTCTCGGGAGGAGTAAATGACTCTGGTATGGCGTGAGCAAATGAGTGTGCACAATAGCCTTATTGATAAGGAACATAAATACCTGATCGATCAGATCAATTCGCTTGAGGTGGCAATTAATACACATGATAACCATGACCTCCTGCTCGAAATTCTGAATCATCTGGTGGACTATACAAAAACTCATTTTGAGCATGAAGAGCTTATCCAGCAAAAGATCAACTACCCTGAAATATCCCAGCATAAAGAAGAACATCAAAAACTGATCAAAGAGCTTAGCGGTATCAAAGCCAGGCTAGATGAGATTCTGTTAAGTGATGAACTGGTTGAAACGCCGCTGGAAGAAGGTGATGTTACCGACGATGAAATAAACGATCTGCTATCTGATGATGTCCCAGATGAGCCCCTGAGTAAGCAGGAACTGGAGCCTCTGGTTGGACTGATGCGTCACTGGCTGGTTGATCATATCATCGGTAGTGATCTGAAATTGAAACCCCTGCTATTAAAACATCCCGTTGATTTAGGACACCTCTGATTGTCAGCGAACAACTTCACCGTGTCAGAAAGTGCATTAATTTGCTGATTGCTAGTTAGCACCCCGGTTACTGTTTTAAACGATAGCCGGTTTTAAACATCCACCACACGATGCTGGAGCAGATCGCCAGAAACAGTAGGATAACGCCGAGGCTGATAACGACATTCACATCAGAAACACCAAAGAAACTCCAGCGGAAACCACTTACCAGATAAAGTACCGGGTTGAATAGAGTAATGGTCTGCCACAGAGGGGGCAGCATACTCACCGAGTAAAAAGTGCCGCCGAGGAATACCAGTGGTGTGATGATTAATAAGGGAACAACCTGTAATTTTTCGAAGTTGTTTGCCCACAGGCCAATAATAAAACCTAACAGGCTGAATGAAACACAGGTAAGTATCAGGAACATAACCATCCAGACCGGGTGATCGATGCGTAAATCGACAAAAAAGGCTGCGGTGA
Organism: Gammaproteobacteria bacterium; assembly: GCA_050295575.1. Taxonomy (GTDB): domain Bacteria; phylum Pseudomonadota; class Gammaproteobacteria; genus JACNJF01. Next base: position 57,448 of record JBNKPX010000003.1, read on the forward strand.
TCAGGATAATGACTCCGAGAATCATGGACTTGGAAGCTGCTGCCCCTACATAGCCCAGTATGATTTCAAAGAATGAAATCGGGGCTGACATGACTTCATATACCGTGCCGGTAAATTTGGGAAAGAAGATGCCAAACGAGGCATTTGAAACGCTTTGTGTCAGTATCGATAACATCACAAGCCCAGGCACTATAAACAACCCGTAGCTCACGCCTTCAACGGCCTGTATGCGTGAACCTATGGCTGAGCCAAATACAATAAAATACAGTGCGGTTGACAGTACAGGTGATGCAATACTCTGGAACAGGGTGTGCCAGGTACGTAGCATTTCATATTTGTAAATTACTTTGACGGCTTGTATGTTCATTTATCTGCCTGTACCAGGTTGACAAAAATATCCTGTAACGAACTTTGTGTTGTATTGAGATCTTTCATGGATAATCCGGCATTATGCATATCCTGCAATAGGGCCGTGATACCGGTGCTTTTCCCCTGAGTATCGTAGGTGAATATCAATTCATTGCCATCGTTTGCAAGTTCAAGCGCATGTGAGTTTAGTGACTCGGGTAGTTTGTCGATGGGTTCCTTGAGCTCAATAATCAATTGCTTGCGCCCGAGTTCCTGCATCAGGTTTGTCTTGTCATCGACCAGTAACAGTTGCCCATCATTGATGACACCAACGCGATCTGCAATCTGTTCGGCTTCTTCAATATAATGCGTGGTCAAAATAATCGTGACACCTGAATCACGTAGTTTGTTAACGATACGCCACATATCCTTGCGTAGCTCGACATCAACCCCGGCGGTGGGCTCATCCAGAAACAGAATTCTGGGCTGGTGAGAAAGCGCTTTAGCGATAAGTACTCTGCGTTTCATACCGCCGGATAGCATGCGTAGCTCGTTATCTTTTTTATCCCACAGTGACAGGTCTTTGAGTAACTGCTCGAGATAAGCATCATCCGCTTTTTTTCCAAACAGGCCTCGGCTAAAGCGCAAGGTGTCCCATACTCGTTCGAATGCAGAAAGTGTGAGCTCCTGTGGCACCAGACCAATCTGGCTACGGGCTTGCCGATAATCTTCAATAATATCAAAACCACCCACGCTAACCATGCCTGAAGTGGGGGACACAAGACCGCATATCACTGAGATTAAGGTGGTTTTACCAGCGCCATTAGGCCCGAGCAAGGCGAGTATCTCACCCTCTTGGATATCGAGATTGACCTGTTTGAGCGCCTGAAACCCGCCCTCGTAGGTCTTGCTGAGATTTGAAATTGAAATGATAGTCGTCATGTCTGAATGATACGGTATATTGAGCGCGGATGGGTAATCAAGTCGATATGGAGGCAAGTATTTTTATTTCAATCGGACAGCCCGGTTTTATCCAGGTTCGATTGTGGTAGTCGCTGGAACTTGCTACTCCTTTTTAAAGAAATTAACTAGAACTCTGGGCAGGAAAGTGACGCTTGCCAGCAGCGCTAAAGCCAGCATCGCTTTTTGAATCAGGTCTTCATGACTTGTTATCGCTTCGCGTCCTGCATATCCAAGGTAGGTAAAAGCGATAGCACCCGGTAGCATGCAGATGAAGCTCGTCATGATGTAGTGAGTAAACTTGATGCGTGTTAACCCTAATGCATAATTAAGCACGTTAAATGGAAACAAGGGCACCAGTCGTACAAAGGCTACAAATCGCCACCCTTCTTTTTCCACGCCATTTTTAAGTTGTTTCAGACGACCTGTGGCTTTCTGCTCTACCCAGTCAGCGGCCAGATAGCGCGCGATCAGGAAAGCCAGTGCGGCACCCAGGGTCGATGCCGTCAGATTATTAAAGCTGCCCAGCACTGGCCCGAATATCGCACCACCCGCCAGGGTAAGTAGAGATCCTGGAAAAAAGAAAACGGTTCCTATGGCATACAGTAGTATAAAGACCAGCCATGCCCATGCTCCAGGCGCACTAATGGTTTGTGTGATTGAGTCTACATCTATTAACTGGCTTTGCCATAGTGTGATTGCTATGACTACAGTCAGCATGCATGCGATGATCAGGCGAATGATGTGGGTAAGACGCACCATCATTACCAGCGTCTATTAATAGCATAATCACCATAGTGTTTTGCAAGTGGCATCAATAGCATGCCTGGTAAATAGTTCACCTGTATGGGGTCGCGAAAATCTTCAATACCAAGTTTCATTTGAACATGGCCTTCTTCTGGCTGAGCCAGGTAAGTGCCGAATATGCGGTCCCACCAGGGGAAGCTGAAGCCAAAATTAGAATTAGCCAAAGATGCTTTTACAGAGTGATGAACGCGGTGCATATCGGGCGTAACCACAAAAAGGCGTAAAATGCGGTCAACTTTTTCAGGTATATAAATGTTCCCGTGATTAAACATGGCGGTAGCATTTAGTAAAACTTCAAAGATCACTACAGCAATAAGCGGTGGCCCCAGAACCATGATGGTGGCTGATTTGATCAGCATGGAGAGAATAATTTCAATGGTATGGAAGCGTGCGCCAGTTGTCACATCATAATCAAGGTCGGCATGATGTACTCGATGTAAACGCCATAGAACAGGTATGGCATGAACCATCACATGCTGCAGGTAGATAACAAAGTCCATGGCAATTACTGAAATAACAAGCGCAGACCAGAAAGACATCTGGTAGGTGTTGAGTAGCCCCCAGCCCTTCTGCTGAGCAACAAGGGCGACACCAACAGCAGCAGTAGGAAACAGAAAACGTAGGATAAAGCTGTTAAGGAAAATTAATGACAGATTGTTAACCCAACGAACACCTTTGGATACAGTGAGTTTACGGCGAGGGGCGTGTATTTCCCAAACGGCAATGATGGCAAACATACCAAAAAAGAAACTCAATCGAACAGGCATTTCATGCCCAAGTATCCAGTCGTTTATATTCATAGCCTGTTTCCTCAATCCGGGGGTCTGTTATACTTATATCGGCGAGATCTTTAGTTCAATAGATCTCTTGAATTATTGAAGACCAGGATGACCTATATGTCAACAGAAAATTTCAAGCATGACCTTTTCAATCAGTTTTCACGTGTTGCCAAGGCTATGAGCAACGGCTATCGGCTGGAAATACTCGAATTTCTCGCACAGGGTGAACGCAGTGTAGATGCACTTGCAAAGGTTGCCGGCTTAACGGTGGCTAATACTTCGCAACATTTACAGCAGTTATTGCAGGCGGGTCTGGTCTCTAATCGTAAAGAAGGGCATAAAGTTTATTACAATCTGACCGGTATGGACGTGGTGGAGCTGATGGGGTCACTCAGAAATGTAGCTGAACGGCATTTAGCCGATGTTGGAAGGCTGGTAAACGATTATCTGACGGTCAAGGATAATCTTGAGCCAATATCTGCCATTCAGCTGCTTGAGAGAACGAAAGACGGGCTGGTTACGGTGCTGGATGTTCGGCCAAGAGAAGAATATGAAGCAGGGCATCTGCCTGGAGCTGTTAACATCCCAGCGCAAGATCTGGAACAGCAACTGAATAATCTAGTTGACCATCAGGAAGTGGTAGCCTATTGTCGAGGCCCGCATTGTGTATTGGCATTTGAAGCAGTAGAAAAATTACAGGCAAAGGGGATTTCGGCTCGTCGTCTGGACGGAGGAATGCCTGAATGGAAATTAGAGGGATATCCCGTTGAGACTTCGTGAAAATTCTGCGAGTTTTTCTAAATGTATAAACCCGAATTCTAACCTGAGATACGTTGATGTCATTTGACTGTTTATTTTGCGGGTACAAAAAATTTGATGTGATTGCTGAAAACGAACTTAGCTACGCAATAAGGGATAAATATCCTGTCACACACCTGCATACATTAATAATTAGTAAAAAACACTTCAAAACAGTATTCGATTGCCCATCAGCTGAATTACTAAGTATGTTTGAACTGGCAAAAGAATGCCGTTCTAGCATTGAAGAGATGGATGAAACGGTAAAAGGTTTTAATTTTGGCTCAAACTCAGGAGCGGTAGCCGGGCAGAAAATAAACCATGTACATTTTCATTTAATTCCTCGGCGTGTCGGTGATGTTGAACCTTTACCCGCGTATGGGTGAGGTTTTACAGAGAAGTTTAAAACAGGATCGAGAGGGAGTATATCTATCGATAATGGTGGTAATCCTTAAATATACATAGTTACACTTAGAGGAAGTAATAGTATCAGCTATGCTCAAAATATTTTTTTATGCGTTTGTACTGGCGGCACTAAGTATTGTCGCTTTGCTTGGCTATATGACCTGGATGCCAGCACCTGACTTTGAAGGTGATGAAAAAGAAATTGAATTTGAATCGAGTGGATTAGAAGAGAGGCTGCGCGGGCATGTGGTTCGCTTATCAGAATCCAGACCAGGCCGGAATATTATTGCTACGGATAACCTGACACCGGCCAGGAATTACATCGCTAAGCAATTTTCAGATATCGGTTTTAATCCCAGATATCAAAGCTATGACATTGAAGGTGATGAGTATTCAAATATTATTGTCGATATCCCATCACCTGTAAAAGGGGCCCCGGTTCTTATAGTTGGGGCGCATTATGATAGTGTCGAAAATTCTCCAGGAGCAAATGATAATGCTTCAGGTGTTGCTGCTCTTATTGAGATTGGGAGATACTTTTCTATTCATCAACCACTACATAATCATTTAAGACTCATCGCTTTTGCTAATGAAGAACCACCATTTTTCCACACTGATGAGATGGGAAGTTTGGTCTATGCAAAGACACTATCGATCAGGAATGAAACCGTTTTAGGGATGATATCGCTGGAAACTATTGGTTACTATACTGATGCTAAAGGTAGTCAAAAATATCCGCGAGTCTTTGATCTGATTTATTCTGATCAGGGAAATTTCTTATCTTTTGTGGGTAATTTTCAGTCAAGAAACCTCCTTACATCTTCAATTGCTCTATTCAGGAAGCAGAGTAAAGTGCCTTCGCAAGGTGTGGTTTCGCCAGCTTTTGTACCTGGAGTTGGGTGGTCTGATCATTGGTCATTCTGGAAGGTGGGGCTGAATGCAATTATGGTTACCGATACGGCTCTATATAGATATCAGCATTATCATGAGTCTACCGATACGCCTGAAAAATTAAATTACCAGTATTACGCTAAAGTTGTTTTTGGGTTGAATAAGGTAATAGAAGGATTGGTTGCTCAGGACAATGAATAGACTCTGTTATCAAGATTGCAAGCAGCTGTGATTGTTTATTGAGGAACAGGTACAGGTATGCCCTTTCAGATAATTTAGTGGTCATAGTTGAGCGAAGCTGAGGGAAATCATAGTGAAACTAATGCTGTTACCAGGCCTGGATGGCACAGGGAATTTGTTTTCTCCAATATTAAGTGAGCTACCAGCGTTTGATTATGAGGTTATATCGCTACCAGAAACTGGAGATCAAGATTACCGTTCTCTTACGGCATGGGTAAGGAAGCGACTGCCGCAACAGAATTTTATTTTGATTGCAGAGTCATTTTCAGGCCCTATAGCTGCGGCTCTGGCGGAGGATGGGATAACAAATATGAAGGGTATTATTTTCGTAGCTACCTTTCTATCTGTTCCAAATAAGCAGCTAATAAAAATGGCTAGATTTCTTCCGATTCAGTTTCTAGCTTTATTGCCGATCGCTACATCTTTTCATAGAGCCTTATTTCTAGGCAGGGGTGCAGATAAAGAACTGATGAACGGTTTTCAATCTACTGTCAGAGCACTACCGTCAGCGCTTATCAAGGCCAGGCTAACCTCTATACTTACGTTGCCACTCAAGCTGGAGAAATGTGATCTACCCGTGGTGTACATTCGGGCAACAGGGGATAGATTGGTCTCAGTGACAAAAGCTGATGAATTTTCACGGTATTTTAACAATGTAACCTTCAGGCTGGTTGACGGACCTCATTTTATACTGCAGGCAAAACCAGTAGAGTGTGCGGCTATTATTTCTGAGCTTGCCAATAAGTTATAAACATGAGACCAGTTATATGAAAAGGGATTTCCATCATTGCTTCATCTGATGGGAAAAACGTTGAGTTTTCGAAAAAAACATTCCGAAAACACTCACTATGGTGCTCGTGTTTTGGTTTCAGATTTATTTTACAGCTTTTTTTTCAAAAATAATAAAGGATGTAGATGCGGTGGTATTTTCGCTATCATGATTAGCGTGTCAGAGCTTTGTTAAGGATGCATCTGATTTTTAGAAGTTATGTTTCCAAATCGTGTGTTCTAAAATGGCTATACCGGGTTGATGAGCGTAGGTCGATAAGAGCCTTCGCCTTGTCATCCATTAACTATAGCTTTCAAGATACTTACGCCGCAGGGCATAATCCTGCAGAATCACTTAAGACAAATTGGAGTATATAGTGGAGAAAGAAGTTGAGATGAGTTCCACTGGTGAACTTAGTTTTAAAATTCCTCAGCAGGTATGGGCCGGTAACGATGCGATACAAAGCAGTTATTTTGCAGGTCAGGAAATGTTTATAAAAAGGTCAGATGATCACCCTGATAAGTATGAACTGCATTACCAGGGGTTGAAGGTATCCGGATTTGAAGATATTGAGGATGCAAAGTTCAATGCACCAGAGTTCGCGCGTTCTGTATTCCAAATACTAAGCGAATTTATCAAAGACAGCTGAACATCAGTAATTTGACGTTATTTATATCTATCGGGATGTTTGTAGGGTACCCCTCAGGTCCTCAGGCATCCTTTACCTCAAGAAGAGGCAATAATAGCAGCGGTGATGCTCATTCAGCAGTACACTCAACTTGAACGTGAATTTCTGTATGCTGCTTCTGATCTGGGTTTTCTACATATCCTGATTAAAATCCGATCTTCCCCATGTTATCCACACTGCTTACCGCCAGCTGCCATTGTTTTAGTAATTTAACTCGTGACTCTGGCTCCATTTCTGGTTTGAAAGTGCTAGATTTTAGCCACAGTCGCTCAATGGTTTCTATAGAGTCAAACAGGCCTGCCTGTAGCCCAGCCAGATAGGCTGCACCCAATGCTGTGGTTTCAGTAATCACCGGGATTTCAATATCTATATCCAGGATATCCGCCAGCATCTGGCACATCCACTGGTTGGCTACCATACCACCATCGACCCTGAGGGTGTTGATGGCATATCTGGTATCTTTACTCATAGCCTGAATAAGGTCGTAGGTTTGGTAGGCGATAGATTCTAATGCGGCTCGGGAAAAATGTTCCGGTCCGGTATCGCGCGTGAGTCCAAATATGGCTCCTCTGGCGTTGGGATTCCAGTAGGGTGCGCCCAGTCCGACAAAGGCCGGGACTAGATAAACACCGTCGTTACTGGCAAGTTGTTTTGCATGGACTTCGGTCTGGCTGCTGTCCTGTATGATCTTCATGCGATCACGCAGCCACTGTACAGCGGCACCCGCGATGAAGATAGATCCTTCCAGTGCATAGGTGGTTTCGCCATTTAGGCGATAAGCGACAGTACCCAATAATCCGCTGCTAGAAGTGACTGCTGCACTGCCGGTATTGATTAATGCAAATCCGCCTGTACCGTAGGTGCTTTTGATACTGCCAGGTTGAAAACAGCTTTGCCCTATGGCCGCTGCCTGTTGATCACCGGCAACGCCACCAATGGGGATTTCGTGACCTATTGCCTGCTTGCTACTCACTCCGAAGTCAGCAGCTGAATCGCGTACTTCGGGTAGCATGCTTGCAGGGACATTAAATATTTCGAGTAATTCTTCATCCCATTGCTGTGTATGGATATTGAATAACAGGGTGCGAGAGGCATTGGTGGCATCAGTGGCATGAACCTTACCATCGGTCAGTCGCCAGATTAGAAAACAATCTATGGTGCCAAAAGCCAGTTTGCCCTGATTGGCGAGTTCTCTGGCTCCTTCTACATGATCCAGTATCCAGGCGACTTTTGTGGCTGAAAAATAGGGGTCAATGACAAGGCCGGTTTTGTCTCGAATAGACTCTTCCAGTCCGCGTTGTTTTAGTTCGGCGCATAGATCAGCGGTTCTGGTATCTTGCCAGACAATAGCCTTGTATAGAGCTGTACCGCTTTCTCTATCCCAGACGACTACGGTTTCGCGTTGATTGGTAATGCCGATAACACTGACCTTATCAACTTCAGACAATACTTTTTTACAGACATCATGAGTGCTCGACCAGATTTCTTCAGGGTCATGTTCTACCCATCCCGAATGTGGGAAGAATTGCTCAAATTCTTGGTGGGCACTGGTAATGGCGAGACCTTTGCTATCAAATATTATCGCGCGTGAACTGGTAGTGCCCTGGTCGATGCTAAGGATGAATTCGCTCATGTTTTTCCTCCGTTATATCCGGATTTGGGTTGTTCTTATAATATAATTAAGCTCTGAATAATTCATCCATGAATTATTCAGAGCACGAAAAACGAAAGTGTGATTTTCATTTTTCTCACAAAATCCCTGTGCCGCAGGAACCCCTGAATTAATCAGAGGCTCCATAACCTGAATCAGTAGTTTCATGTCAGTCCCTGACGCAAGTTATTGACCGCCATAGCGGTTTAAAATGCACGCTTAGCTTAAGATAAGTACATAGAAACGAGCACTTAACCTATGGGTGAAGCTAAGATTTTTTAATTCCACTGTGAAGTCAAGCTTTTGCGCTATGAACTCATCCTGAAACCACGGATTCAGGTTTAAATTCAGACATCCATTGCTGCAAGTGCTCAACCTCCTTCTGGTTGAGTCGTAATCCCTTTTTGCTACGCCGCCATAAAATATCGTCGCTATGATAAGCCCATTCATGATTTATTAAAAAAGCTACTTCGCATGCATATAACCCGCCACCGAAATATTCACCCATATCCTGCGGTTTTTTGCAGGATTGAAGAATGGTTTCAATGTCAGTGCCATAGTTGCGGCAGTAGTCGGTCACAATAGCCTGATCCAGCCAGCTGTATTTCATCTTACACTGAGCCAGGAAATTATCGAAATCAGCCTCAGCTATATTACCTCCAGGCAGAATTGCAGATTCTGTCCAGGCAGGCTGCGCAATATCCAGTGGTTGCTCTAGTAAATCTAGCACCTGTTCTGAAAGTTTGCGGTAGGTCGTCACCTTGCCGCCATAAACGGAGACCACAGGAGCGCCATTTATGTCCAGGTCGAGTTCGTAGTCTCGAGTGACCTTGCTCGCATTATCACTAGCATCATCAAATAGCGGTCGTACCCCGGAATAGCTCCAGACTACCTGATCAGTTGTAACAGCTGTTTTGCTGTATTGACTGATGGCCTGGCAAATATATTCAATCTCATGTGTATCAATTTTAACGTTATTCAGGTCGCCCTGAAAGTCTTCATCGGTAGTGCCTAACAGAGTAAATTCGTTTTCAAAGGGTATGGCAAAAAGAATACGCCCATCCTGATTTTGAAAAATATAGGGATATTTATGATCAAATATTTTTTTTACAATGATGTGACTGCCTTTAACCAGTCTTACCGAGCGCGATCTGATCGACTTGTTGTAAAGGCCAAGAGTGTTATCTACCCAGGGTCCAGCGGCATTCACTATTGCACGACAGTTTATGGTTTGCTGTGTATCGTTGTGTTTATCGATAAGCGTCGCAGTCCAGTGATCAGTATGGCGCTGCAGATCTATGCATTCGGTATGTGTGAGTATTTTAGCTCCTTTGTCACAGGCATCGCGCGCGTTCAGGGCGACCAGTCGCGCATCCTGTACCCAGCAGTCAGAATATTCAAAAGCACAGGTGAATTCAGGCTTGAGAAAATTGCCGGCAATATGTTTACTCAGGCTTACACTATTGGATGCGGGTAGTTTTTTTCTGCCACCAATATGATCGTATAGAAACAATCCCAGACGTAACATCCAGCGTGGCCTTAATCCGGAGTGATGCGGCAGTATAAAACGCAGTGGCCAGATGATATGAGGTGCGCTATGCAATAGCACTTCACGCTCCTGTAACGAGTGGCGTACCAGTAAAAAGTCATAGTGCTCCAGGTAACGCAGGCCACCGTGAATTAACTTGGTGCTGGCCGATGAAGTGTGCGCAGCCAGGTCATCTTTTTCGCAAAGAGTAACATTTAGACCGCGACCAGCAGCATCCCTGGCAATTCCGCAACCATTAACACCGCCACCAATGACGAGCAGGTCAATAAGATTATTTTCAGCGCTTTTGTTACGATCGAGCATTAATGATATTCATCCCTGTTTAGATTAAACCCATTTAAAGACTATAAAACTATAAAAAACCGAAATAATGATGGCGCCCCATAGCGGCGTACTAAATGCCGCCAGCCATCCAAGAGAGATGAAAATACTGCCGAGTATAGAAATGAATAAACGATCTCCTCGAGTAGTATCAAGACCTAGAATGCCGTTGCGGGGATTTCCACCAGGTGAATAATGCTCCCACACTGCCATTACCAGAAGGCAGAACAGAATGAATAGAAAAAATGTTGCTGTCGGCCAGGTCCAGGCCATCCAGGATAAATCTAACATGTCGATGTCTCCGTGCTCATACTTACACCCGCCCCAGAGCAAAGCCCTTGGCGATATGGTTGCGGACAAAATAAATAACGAATGCACCCGGTATGATGGTCAGCGCACCAGCCGCAGCAAGCAGACCTAGCTCATAGCCAGAAGTACTTGCGGTTCTCGTCATAGTTGCGGCGATAGGTTTGGCATATACCGAGGTCAGGGTTTTAGCCAGCAGTAATTCCACCCATGAATACATGAAGCAGAAAAAGGCTGTGACGCCTATACCTGAGGCGACGGTCGGGATGAATATTTTGGTAAAGAAGTGAGGAAATGAATATCCATCCAGAAAGGCTGTTTCATCCAGTTCTTTTGGCACGCCTGACATAAAACCTTCCAGTATCCAGACGGCCAGCGGAATGTTAAACAGGCAGTGTGCTAGCGCAACGGCTATATGTGTATCAAACAGGCCCACTGCTGAATAGAGCTGGAAAAATGGCAGGGCGAATACTGCAGCCGGGGCCATACGATTGGTTAGCAGCCAGAAGAATAAATGCTTGTCACCCAGAAAATGGTAACGTGAAAAAGCATAGGCTGCAGGTAACGCGACAATGACGGAAATTACTGTATTCATCACCACATAGGTAATGGAATTAAAATAACCGTTATACCAGGTAGAGTCGGTAAATATGGTTTTGTAATTCTCCAGCGTGAATTCAATGGGCCATAATGAAAACGTACCCAGTATTTCATTGGTGGTTTTGAAAGACATATTGATCAGCCAGTATATGGGCAGCATCAAAAATATGATGTAAAGAGTCGGTAGCAGGTACTTATATCTCAACATGATTTAATCCTCATTACGCATCATTAAGGTGTAGAACACCCAGCTGACCAGAAGTACTACAAAGAAGTAGATCAACGACATGGCAGCTGCAGGCCCAAGATCGAACTGACCTAGAGCTATCTTGACCAGATCAATCGACAGGAAGGTGGTCGTATTACCTGGACCGCCACCGGTCAATACAAAGGGTTCGGTATAGATGTTAAAGCTGTCCATAAAACGCAGCAGAATGGCGATAGTCAGCACGCGTTTCATTTTGGGTAGCTGGATACGCCAGAACACAGACCAGTGGCTGGCACCGTCGATTTTTGCAGCCTGATAATAGGCATCTGGAATCGAACATAGACCGGCGTAGGCCAGCAGTACTACCAGAGAGGTCCAATGCCAGACATCCATAACAATGGTTGTTATCCAGGCGGAGGTGGGTTGCTGTGTATAGTCATAATCGATGCCAATGGCATTGATGCTATGGCCCAGTAAACCGATATCGGGCAGGGCAAAGATATTCCACATCGCACCCACAACATTCCATGGAATCAAAAGGGGCAGAGCCATTAATATCAGGCATACAGACACCCATGGTCCTTTACGTGGCATGGCCAGGGCAACTGCGATACCCAGTGGAATTTCTATCAGTAGAATAGTGCCGGTAAATGCCAGTTGGCGTAAGAAAGATTCATGGAAGCGCGAAGAGTGCAGAACGTTTTCAAACCACTTCACTCCTTCCCAGAAAAACAGGTTATCGCCAAAGGTTTCCTGCACCGAGTAATTCACAACCGTCATTAGCGGTATCAGGGCGTTGAATGCAACAAGCGCGACCACCGGTATAACGAATAGCCAGCCTTTTTGATTGATACTTTTGGTTATCATTTTATTTATTCCTCAATTGACTACCCAGCTATCGGCATACAGGCGGGTTTTATCCGGGTCAAAGATAATGCGCGGACTTTCCGAAGGTATGCTCTGGTCTTCAGGTGATACTATGTGAATCACATGTTCGTTATGTTTTGTTTCTACGATACGGTAGCGACCAAGGTCGCTTACCTTAGTGATT
>JBNKPX010000004.1:0-64649 GCA_050295575.1 Gammaproteobacteria bacterium
GAAACCGGCAAAAGGTATTGCGTCAACTCAGCCTCATTGAATTTTAACCAGAGAAACAAGTAGAGCACTGCAATGAATGAATCTGATTTTAACCAGCTGGCCGAGCAAACGATGATGGATATTGAACAGGCCATCGAAGATAGTGGTGCCGAGATTGACTACGATACCATCAGCGATATTCTGACGCTGGAATTTGAAAACGGTAGCCGTATCATCATTAATAAGCAGACCCCTGTATCCCAGCTATGGGTGGCGGCTAAATCAGGTGGGTTTCATTTTGACTATGATGACGCAAGCCAGAGCTGGCGTCTGGATAGTAATCCCGATGAGGATTTGTTTACCTGCCTGAGTCGTTACTGTAGTGAACAGGCAGGTGAGACGGTTGAATTGACCCGCTAGGGATCAGCTAGAACTGGTAGGTGTAGCCAAGGAACAGGCTATAAAAGGTCTGATCATTTCGATTTGGTAAGTCAAAATTTGAATACTCGAGGCCAATACTTCCTTCCAGACTTAGTTTTTTCATCGGTTTATAACTGACCTTTAAACTGGGATTGATAATGTACTGGTCATCGTTGGTGATCTTACTGGAACGAAAATCGACCCTGATTCTTGGGTCATAACGCAGGTTCTTTATTGTGCTGCTCGGGATACGGGTGCGCCCCCTGAACGATGTGGTTTCTGACGAAGAAGTACTCGATATTCTAACACCCACGCTGGTGTAGTCCTTGTCCATAAAAAATCCACGAATGGTATAGTCGCCAGAGATATAGATGTTATCAGTGGCATCTATCGCAGCAATGGCTGGTGTCGTAGCGGTTGCAGCCGAAGCTTTAGTGGCCTCAATAGAGGATAGTGACAGGCTCACATAGATCTGACTAACGTCATCTATGAGGTAGGTTGAACCAGCGAAAAAGTTAGTGCTTTTGCTGGTTCGATCTTCAGCCAGCTGGTAGATCTGGGCATTACTGAGACCTGTTTTGGATATTAATTCATCTAATGTTTCTACACCCTGAGCCTGTATAGCGTTGGTGGTAGTTAGCAGCGGTGAATTCCTGTGATCAAGCGTCAGGTTGAAGGATAATTTGTCAGTGTGACGATAGTTGGTAATGGCGGTGATATTGTTTAGATCATTATAGAACAGATCATAGTCAACGATTCCGTAGATAAAACCTCTCTTTGTACGGTACTGAAACTCAGTACCTATGGCCTGTCTATCAGTGAGCCCGGCACTGTTCTGTTGAACCAGATAGTAATCCATATTGAATTCTTTGGAAAATTTAAGGCTTATGTCACCACCAAAAAATACACGATTAGTATCGATTGAGTCATAGGATGACTGAACCGGAAAACCGGTGAACAGGCTATATCCAAGATCAGGATTTGAAATGTCTTTGTAGACAAACCCATCAAAACGACCCAATACTCCTTTTGCGGTACGACTTTGACGTCCACCGATGATCTGGTATTCACCCACATTATTGATGTAATTCACCATGGCTCGACTGATTCTGGCCTGGTTATCACTGTCCAGAAAATCACTGACGATACCGCCATCGAACCTTAGAACCAGAGAGTCTGTATCCGTTTTTCTACGGGCGAACAGGTTGATATCACTGACCAGAGCATTATTGACTTCTTCAGTACTTAGCGTATCTATAGCAAGGATATCATTTCGATAGTATTGAGAAGCAGAGCCCGACAGGTACCAGTCATCGGCGATGCCTTTGATTTTATCCTCGCTCATGCGTTTCCTGGGTTCGGCGCGCATGGTCTTAAGGCCTTGAAGACGGTTTTCGATTTTCGGAGCTCTTTCACTATCCGGGTAGAGCGCTAGAAATTTACTGTATACGGCGATAGCCTGAGGGATTTTCTGCTGTCTTTCCCGTGCAATACCGGAGTATTCCAGCGCCTGCTGTTGCTGTTCCAGATTGCCTATTTCAGCTACCTTTCCCGCTATCGCGAGCACTCGGCGGTAATTTCCATCGAGAAATTTCTGCTTGGCATCCTGCAGTAATTTCTCTGCAAGCTTTTCTTTTTTTGTGGCTGGTGGTCGTTTGAGATCAGGTTTAGTAGCACGTACTGCAGGAATGGGTGCCTTGACTGTTGCTGCAGGTTGCACAGCTCGTGGTTTTGTTTGTAATAGTTGTGACGTCAGAATGGATATTTCGGTTTTGCTACGGAAGTTTATCCAGGCACTAGGATAAGATTGTTTCAGCTTTTGCAGCTGATTATTGGCATCCTTTTGCGTGGGGTAGTTTCCCATTACGAGACGGTAGTAGGTTTTAGTATTCACCTCGACCATGTTTAGATAAACCAGCTCATTGCTATCACGGGCCATGCCTTTAAGATCGTTTTTGGGTATTTTTCTGCCTGATGATGAAAGGTTTATGGAGTAGCTGTGGATAGTACTTATCTGTGCTGGCTTAGAATAAATTGTATCCACGCCTAGATATTCGCTCTTTGCCGCGAATAACAGGTTTGGGATCAATACCAGCAAATATAGGTAATTCTTTAAATAAGGCATACAAAAAATTCAATATTATTATAACAACTCTGCAACTTACGCGTTAAGTTGCAGAGACTATCCAGTCTGGTTTATCGATCCCAATCAGAGTCTGTAACCCTATGGTGAGAACTATCCTGGTGGCAGGAGCCACTACAATCAGCATTTTCTGCCACAGTCTCGTAGCCACCACTACCATTCTCATGTTCTCTCTGGTCATAATCTCCATCATGACAGGCCGCACATTGTGGTGCATAAGCTGTATTCCATGATGGTATTTCATTGTTGCTGCCGTGGCAGTCGATGCAGGCTGCATTATCATGCCGTCCCCCAGTTGGAACATTTGAGCTACTATGCACATATGGTTTTGCAGTCCAGTTAACCGTGGTATGACAGACGTCACAGGCTTCAGTAGTAACGAAATGACCTGTTGACTGTCCTGTTGCCGACACACCATTGTGGCAACTTTCACAGGGTTCTCCTCCCACATCCGCATGACTCCATGTGCTGTTAGACCAACTGACAGTGGTGTGGCAATTCTCACACTCCAGGATGGTTAGCATATGGGTTGAGTGTTTTCCTTGTGCCAGAATACCATTATGACAGCTGGAACAATTTCCAATGACGGAGATATGATCAACTTTATACACAGGGTCAAAAGTAATGGTTGTGTGGCAATCTTCGCAGCTGTCGGTAGAAAGAATATGATTGGTATTTTTAGGGGTTGCTATCACACCATTGTGGCAGAGCTGACAGTTACCGGTAATCCCTTCGTGATCAAACACGGCATCATGCCAGGAATTTGTACGATGACAGTTATCGCAGACATCACTACTTTCGATGTGTCCCGGGTGTTTACCGACCGCGACTATGCCATTATGGCAGCTTTGACATTCCCCAGTGACGGCAAAGTGGTCAACCCTGGCGACGTTTTCCCAGTTGCCGGTCTGGTGACAAAACTCACAGTCATTGGTGGTTCTCATGTGTTTGGCTGAAGGTGCGCTGGCCTGGATACGCCCCGAGTTAGAATGGCAACCACTACACTGGGTAGGGGTCCCTCTAAAAACGCCCTGGATATGGCAGGAATCGCATTTTTCTCTGGCATGTACGATATCTAACGGGAAGTTAGTTTCATCGTGATCAAATTTCGCAGCATTAGCGGTATTGAACATACCTGTAGACAAAAACAACGAAAGCAGTATAAAGGATAAAAGATTTAGCCAGTTTTTGCGCAAACCAGTGATATTTGTTTTAGCTATATTCATTATCATTAAATACTCCAGTGAGGCTTAACTTCCAAATCTTCGGCTATTTATGTCGATTTCCTGGAAGTCATCGATGGAATGGCAGTCATCACAGTAAGGGCCAAAGTTTCCTTCGTGTATATCGTCCCGGTTGTGGCAGTCGATACAACGGCTTTTCATTTTTCTGTCTTTTTCCAGTGGCTTGAAATGGCAGGCGTGGCAATGCAGCCCTTCATGTGCACCTCTAATCTTGAAGTCGGTTTCGTCATGATCAAATTCCCAGATCAGCCAGTCGTTGGGGTTATGGCACAGTTTGCAATCATCACCGAAAGCTTTTTCATGTACATCGTCTTCACGATGGCAATTTATACACTCAGACTTGGCATCCTTAAATTCGGATGTCAAATGACAGGATTCACAACCAACGACGGCATGCTGGCCAATCAGGGGGAAATTAGTCAGTTCGTGATCGAAGCGAACGTCTTCCATCCACCATGATTTGTCATTATGACAGTTATTACATTTCTTACCCTGTTGTTCCTTATGAGCATCTTGATGTTTATGACAGCTGTAACAGGCTTTGTCGGTTTTTTTACCTTTCTGATCGGACTGATGACAGGATTGGCAGCTGGCTTTTTTATGTGCACCCTTTAATGGGAAATCCGTCTTTTTATTATGATCAAAGCTGGAGTCTAGCCAACTGGTTTCGTTATGACATTGATCGCATTTTTTCTTATTTTTACCTTTATGCACATCATCCAGTCGATGGCAGCTATAACAGTTTCGAGTTGTTTTTTTACCCTTAGGCTTTTTCTTTTTACTGTCGGCTACGGTATGGCAGGTATGACAGGTGGTCGCTTTATGCTTACCCTTCAATTTGAAGTCCGTATCCTGGTCATGGTCAAATTTTGTCTTATCCCACTTTTTCTCTGTGTGGCAACTCTGACATTTTTTACCGAATCGATTTTGGTGCACATCCTTGATGGCGTGGCATGAGACACATTTTTTAGGGGTGTCTTTGTACTGGTTTTCAACGTGGCATAGGTCGCAGGCTACTTTTTTATGTGCATGTTTTAACTTGAAGTCTGTCTTGTCATGGTCAAACTGCTCACTACTCCAGCCTTTGGGGTTGTGACAGCTGTCACATTTTTTTCCAAGATTGGTTTCATGGGCATCATCCTCTTCATGACAGGAAAAGCACTTATGTGGAGCCTCTCTATATTTTTTTTCTTCTTTATGACAGCTTGAGCACTCTGCCTGTGTATGCTTGCCTTCAAGCGGGTAATCGGTCGATTTATGATTAAAACGGTCCTTATCCAGCCATATGATGCTGGCATCTCTACCCTTATGTTCGGTATGACAGACCCTGCACTCAACGCCAATGACCTGTTTATTTAAGCCATGAAAACCATGCTTTGAGTTTACATCGTCTGCTACCTCTTCATGGCAATCCAGGCAAAGTTGTCGCTGAGTCGTTTCCTGTAATCGGACATGACAACTTTCACATTTTAATTCATATTCTGCATGCCCTTCTATGACCTTGCCGGGCATGAATAGCTTTTCAAAGTCCATAGCCTGCGCCATTTGTGGTAGCAGGGTTATAAAAAACAACGTGAGTAATAACTTCATAGACTAATAAAAATGAACGACTACAACGTGGGTTATACCAGATAGTACCAGCATGATGAAAAGTGGAAAATGCAGAATGTGCCAATAAGAGAATAGTATCTCATTAATACCCAGAGTGCAGATTGAGCGCAGCCCCCAGGCTCGATCCAGAAAGTTTCTGCGATCATCAGAAGGCTTATATTCGTTCAGTATCCTGGCTTTTAACTTTTTCAGCTTCCGGCGGTTTGAAATGTAAAACCAGAGAGATCGGTTTATCCCCGTATGCTGGACCACAAGATCGTCTTCAATTTTTTTCAACTCGGCAGAGAGTTCAGGGGTTTGCTGAGTAATAACCTCGAATTCATGGGTTTCATTGTCAAAACTACGGTACAGGTCTTTAAAGCGAATTTTTCCACCATATAATCCATAGTGTATTCTACGATACAGGTAGCGGCCAATGAGCCCACTAGATGCAACAATAAGCATGCAGGTAAAGGCGACTGTGCCGTTTAGAGAACCCAGTCGGTAGCCAGAATGATAGATGATCAGTACGGGACCAAGGATGCCCAGAATCATGTGAAAACGAAACCAGAACTTTATAGAGCCAAGAAAGGTCCAGTTAGATTTCTGCTTTCGCAACGGGTAAACAAGCAGCAGCAGCATCATAGACCCGCCGATAATACCGAGCCAGTAACCAATGCCAGTTTCAGCCACAAAGTAATGATGGTCGGAGATTGTCCAGCCAAAATAGATAACGGCTACTACACTGATGTACCAGAGTAGTGCAAGAGTATTAAGTGCGAATCGTATAACCATGAATTCAATAAATAATGTTAATATAGGTTTAGCTTTTTTAATATATCAGATATGTGACTTTTATTGGGAATATATTACCATTTTTATGATAAAGTTCGCTTAAACAAACCTCTAACTTTACCACGGATTAACCCCTGATTTCTCATGGACACTATCTATTATTTTGTCCCTTTTATTCTATTCTTTCTTGGATATGTCTGGAGGGCGCATCGTCGTCAGCGACTGAACGAATTTGTTCGTCAGGAAGCTATTGAAACTGGCCTGGCTGAGCCTGCATCCTTACATCCCATTATTGATCGAAATAAATGCATAGGCTGTAAGTCCTGCGTTTATGTTTGCCCGCAGCAGCTTGGACATAACGTATTAGGCATCTTTCATGGCAAGGCTGAGTTACTTGAGCCTGCTAACTGCATAGGCCATGGTGCCTGTAAGAAGGTTTGCCCTGAAAATGCAATTACTCTTGTTTTTGGTACAGAGAAACGAGGTGTTGATATTCCCCTGGTCGATGATGACTTCGAAACCAATGTCAAAGGTATCTACATTGCGGGTGAATTGGGTGGTATGGGGCTGATCCGTAACGCTATCGAGCAGGGTAAGTCGGCGATGAAGTCAATTATTTCGTCCTTGCCAAAAAGTAGCAGTCATCAATATCAGGTGATCATAGTTGGAGCCGGCCCCGCAGGGCTTGCTTCTACGCTGGCTGCACAGGAGGCGAATCTAAAATACCTTGCTCTGGATCAGGATTCTCTCGGCGGTACTGTTTTTCAGTACCCCAGAGGTAAAATTGTTATGACCCAGCCGGTCGACTTACCTATGGTTGGTAAGATGCATTTCAAGGAAACAACCAAGGAGGAGTTACTGGAATTCTGGCAAGGTGTTGAGCAAAAGACGGGTATTAAGGTTAGTTACCATGAGATTGTAGCTGGTGTAGAGACTTTGAATGGAGGGTTTAAGGTTAAGACTAACAAAGGTGAATATGAAACAGATACTGTGCTTCTCGCCATAGGTAGACGAGGTACTCCGCGTAAACTCGGTATTCCTGGCGAGGAATTACCCAAGGTTGTGTATCGCCTGATTGACCCAGCACAGTATGCAAATCAAAAGGTTATGATAGTCGGGGGAGGTGATTCTGCCCTGGAAGCCGCATTAGCCATCGCTGATGAAGAAGGTAGTGAGGTTTCAATCTCCTACCGTAGTAATAGCTTTTCGCGTGCTAAAGCCAAAAATCGTGAACGGATAGACAGCTATGCCAGTGAAGGAAAGATTACACTTTATCTCAGTTCAACCCCTAAGGAAGTCACTGAGCACAGTATTATTCTGAAATCAAATGATCAGGATATAGAAGTTCCAAATGATGCTGTGATTATTAATGCAGGCGGCATCTTGCCAACGGGGTTTCTGAAACAGATTGGTATAGAAGTAGAGACCAAATTTGGAACAGTTTAATGATTGACTTAAAGATATTAATAATTGCTTTTAGCCTGATTTTTATAATTACCCCGCCGTTACAGGCAGATAGTAAGCAGCAACTACAGGATATTAGCCGATCGATACGTATCAGAGATTACAGCAAGGCTGTCAAGCAGCTGCAACCCCTGATCAGATCTGGTGATTCTGAAGCTCAATTCTTACTGGCAGGCCTGTACCGCTCAGGTAAAGGGGTGAAAAAGGATCTGGATAAAGCGATACAGCTGTATGAAAAATCCTCTAATAATGGGCATGCAGATGCTCAATATACCCTGGCTTCCTTACTGGAAAAAAAGGGGGATATGACTCAGGCGTTATTCTGGTATCAGCAGGCTTCAGAGCAGGGGCATAGAAAAGCCCGGAAAAAACTGAAATCTGCCCAGAAGACTAGTGGATCATTTTGCAATAAAGATATTAATGCGGATGCCATATTTAGCTCGATTGTTCATAATGACATCAAGTTCATTCAATCCTGTGTTGAGAATGGCTATAACTTTAATATTCAGGATAAGTCTTCTCGTTCACCACTTATAGCTGCTTTGCTAGCAGAGCATAAAGAGATTGCTGATCTATTGTTACCGGTTACACAAAACCTGAAACATGGTGACCAAAATAAGAATCAGGCTATTCATGTTGCCGCTTCAAACGGCTTTGCAGATATTGTTAAAAAGTTGCTCGATAAGAAAGTGGATATCAATGCACAGGATAACCTGGGCAATACACCGCTGTTAATTGCCGTGCGTCATGATGATGCGAAGCTAGCCCGCCTACTTTTACAGAATAAAGCCAGTTACAGTTTACAAAATAAAAGAAAGGTTTCTGCCATAGAGTTGGCGCAAACCAGAGCTGATTCAGGCGTGTTAAAGGCTTTTTCCAGCCAGGGAATTAAGGTTGGTAAAAATGAGGATCAATATAACGATGTCAGTATTAAGGATTTTGAGAAATCTATAAAACAGTCGTCATCATTATATAAAGGCTGGCCTATTTTAAGTATTGCCAGCCTGCTGGGTGAGAATGATATAGCCCGGCAATTGCTTAAACAGGGCGCTAAGGTTAATGCGGTGGATAGTTCTGGCTACGCTGCCCTGCATAGAGCGAGCGCTAAAGATCAGGTTAAAACAGTAGACCTGTTGCTTGCCTCCGGTGCGCTAATCAATAGTCAGAATAACAAAGATGAAACGCCTCTGTTTTTAGCTGCTGAAGCGGGTAGTTATAAAACGGTTAAGCGCTTACTTGAAAAAGGAGCTGATCCAACAATATTATCAGCGAATAAAACGAGTGCTTTAGCTGTTGCCATAGCTAATCAGCGTAAGGATGTCGCCTTGTTGCTGGCTGAAAAAGAGCTGGATAATGATTCTATACACCTGGCACTTTTCCTGGCTATCCAAAAAGATATGGAAGAGGTAGCTGTCAAGCTGGTAAAGCGTGATGCATTAATCAATGATGTGGATGGTAATAAACGTAGTGTTCTCTGGTTCAGTGCTGACAAGGGACTGGAAAAGATTACTGCCGCCTTATTATTAAATAAGTCTGTAGATATTGATCAGAAAGATGTAAAGGGTTACAGCCCTCTGGCCCGGTCAATTTTAAGGGGGCATAGTGTAGTTTCTAAATTATTAATTGGGGTTGGGGCGGATGTTAATACTCGAACGGCGGAAAAAAACACCCTGTTGATGCAATCGGTTCTATCAGGCAAAAAGGAAATGACAAAATTGCTTATCGATAAAAAAATCAATATAGATGCTAAAAATAACTC
Source organism: Gammaproteobacteria bacterium (assembly GCA_050295575.1). Classification (GTDB taxonomy): domain Bacteria; phylum Pseudomonadota; class Gammaproteobacteria; genus JACNJF01. The sequence goes on from JBNKPX010000004.1 coordinate 9,395, forward strand.
TGGTGAAACGGCCCTGATGTTAGCGGCGGGGGCAGGTAATAATGATCTGGTAGAAATACTGATTGAGGCGGGTGCTGATATACAGACAAGAAATCAGGATGACCTCAGTGCCTATGAAATTGCATTAAATGCTGGAAAAAAAGATACCGCTGAGTTAATTCGTAATAAAAGCGGCAGGCTTTTTAAGCTGTTTAATTAGAGCGCTTTTTGATCAAAAAAATCATGTCTTTCTATCTGCCAGATAATAAGCTTTAACAGTGGGTAATAGTCGACGCCAGCAATTGATCAGAGCGCTTAAGTTTTCAGTGCTGCTGGCATCGATATTTATTGCTTTTGTATTTATTGATTTTTCTTTTAATCAGCCGAAATTAGATAAGGAATATCGTTTTGAGGTTCCTGATTTAATCGATAATCAACCAGTAATACTGAATCAGGGATCTATGATTATTGTTGTCGCTCATTATAATAGCGATATAAGTGATCAGTTCTCTGCAAAACCTGCAAGCGCATCGCGCATCGATTCAGCAGGGTATTTTGTGGCACTGGCTTATGGGACAGATTTAGGTTGCCCTGTTCAGCTGGCCGAGGATCATTTTAAAGAAAGCTGTAGCCAGGCTATGTATGATTTACTCGGACAATCATTAGATCAGAATTCTTTTAAGAATCTTGAAATACCTCATTACCGTTGGAATAAAAACTTTTCTGCTTTAACCATTTATCAGGAGTAACTATGCCTTCATTTGATACCGTATCTGAAATTGATCATCACGAATTAAAGAATGCCATCGATCAGGCGAATCGTGAGATCGGAACACGTTATGACTTTAAGGGTGCTAATGCAAAAATTGAGCTGAATGAAAAGGAAATCATGTTTCATGCTGAATCACGCTTCCAGTTGCAACAGATGTTTCCCGTGCTGTTATCTAAAATGGGCAAACGAGGACTTGATATTGAATGCCTGAAAACGGGAGATGTTGTTGAGGCGGCAAAATCTGCGCGTCAACCGATCTCAATACAGGAAGGTATAGATAAAGAGACAGCTAAAAAAATCGTCAAGCTGATTAAAGAATCCAAATTGAAAGTACAGGCTTCCATTCAGGGAGAGCAGGTGCGCATTACCGGTAAAAGTCGAGATGATTTACAGCAGGCTATGAAGTTCATGAAGGACGGTAATCTGGGTATTCCACTTCAATTTACAAATTTTCGCGATTAAGGAACCTCTGATTAATTCAGAGCTTTCTTAATTCACTCGCTACGACCCAAGGTATACATCGAAGCGGATGGTTTTTTCCCGATAACTGATATCCGGCTTCAGGTCGTCAAGAAAAGGCGCATGCAGGGGGCGTTTAACCACCACTCGCTGAGCGCCTTTTTTGAGAGCCAACTGGAAGGTTTGCTCAATCGACTGATTTTCTGTAATGCGCTGTAAAAGCTGTAAATCTTTACCGGGTCTGGCGCTGGATTTATGTGCCGGGAACATTGGGTCGAGGTAAAAGCAATCGACCTCATCAATAGTCTCCTGTTTCAGATAGGTATAGCTGTCTGCCAGTTTTAATGACATTTGCTGGAATATCGGCTGATTACTTTCCTCCTGGGCAGATTTAAGCAGATAGTTGAGACAATGGTATACCAGTGGGTTATGTTCCAGCATCTGGATATGTCGACCCTGATGAGCGAGCAGATAGCTATCCTTACCCCATCCAGCAGTCAGATCAGTAATACTTCTAATCGTATTTTTTTTATTGCTGCAGGCCTTAAGCAGCCCCTGTTTTTTTTGCTGTGCTCGTTTTTGTAACCTGGTGTCGAGAAATGAATGGGTGAAACAGGCGTTTTGATTGTTTAACTCACTACATAAGGTAATAGCGCAATCGTCAACCTGAATCCGGTATTCCTGATCCAGGGCTATCGACTTCAGGTTTTCTACCAGTTCCCTTGCGTAGGTTTTGTAATAATGAGCCTGATTAGAAATCTTTATCATGGTATCAGGGTTAATAATGCGGAGGTCTTTCGTCGGTAGGGGCTTCGTTCTCTGGTACCATTTTCTTAACTTCTGTAAGTTGTAGCTTAAGCAATTCAATCTGCTGCTGTAGCAGGCTAATATCTTTATCCTGTCGAGTAATCACCGTATTGAGTGCTTCAATGGTATATTCCTGTTCAGAAAACATGATCTCTAGCTTACTAATGCGGGTGTTGTGATCGGTTGTGGTCATAAAGGGGTCTATCTGAAATAATGATTGATGCGGAGCATAACATCCGTAGCTCTGAAAAAATTTTAATTTTAACAAAGAAGGTTTGGTTTCGTCTTATAGTGATGCAGGAATTACTGTATATTTTTATTCTGCTTGGCGTGCTCTGGTTGTGGCGAGACAGCAGTAATGCGCGTGAAAAGGCAACCTCTGCAGCACGAGCTGCCTGCAAGCAGATCAATGCACAGTTTCTGGACGAAACTGTCATGATGGTAAAGCTTCGTTTATGTCGCAGGAATACAGGAACTATGGCATTATGCAGATTGTATAACTTTGATTTCACGCTGGATGGGTCACAACGTAGGTCTGGTGTTATACGAATGAAGGCGCAGATCATTGAAGAGCTATTGCTCGATATAGATCAGGCTACCGCATTATAATAGATACAACAGTTTGAGGGTTACAATGTCAGAATCTCAGATTCATACAATTAAAGAAGTTGCGCAGAAGCTTTCGAAAGAAAACGACCGTAGAGTGCGAGTAACACATACCATTAATGAGTTACTCACCGAGCGTCAACAGGTACTTACCTGTTACTGTGAGCTTGCTGCCCTGGAAGCTTCCGGCTCCCCGCTGCAGTCCATACTGACTAAATTGAAAAGATTCAACCAGATGCTGGTCGATTATGCCGCTCTGGGGCATTTTGAGATATATCAACGGATTATGGATGGCAAGGAACGTCGTGGTTCAATAAAAGCTATTGCTAACGAAACTTATCCGACCATAGTCAGGACAACCGATAATTTTGTTGAATTTAATGACAAGTATGACGGCGCCGATGACGCAGACAGCATTATCCCTTTGCAGGATGATTTATCCCTGATCGGTGAAGCAATGGCTTCACGTATTGAGAAAGAAGATAAGTTGCTCAGAGAAATGGGTAACCAGATTCTATTTCGCAATAACTAGCCCAATGTAGCCCTTTATAAAGAGGTAAGGGCTTAGTGTTTAATTGCTGCTATCATCCAGCAGCACCAGCCAGTAAGAAAGGCTAGCCCTCCAAAGGGCGTTACGATCCCCAGCCAGCTCTGCCCAGAAAGAACCAGGGCATACAGACTGCCACAAAATAAAATAATCCCGAGAATGAGACTGCCAGCGGCAGTCTTTATCCATCTGGTTATAGGTTTTTGTTCTGTCCATAATCCCAGTCCGATCAATCCAAGTGCGTGATAGACCTGATATTGCGCTGCGGTTTTCCAGGTCTGTAATAGATGTTCTGATATTTTGCTCTCTAAGCCATGTGCACCGAAAGCACCAAGAGCCACGGCACAAAGCATGAAAAACGAGCCAGAGATGAGGAATAGGCGGGAGTTCATAGGTATATTGATTGTATATGGCCTGCCTGATCTAGTGTTTCATCAAGGTAAGCACGCATGTTAGCAAAAGTACCATCGACTAGCCTTTGACGGGCTTCTACAGCACCCCAGGCATTATGCGGAGTGATGATAAGATTAGGCAGCTGGGCCTGGATGATGGGGTTAGCCGGGGAGGGCGGCTCCTGTTCTATGCTATCCATAGCAGCTCCAGCAATCTGGCCATTTTTTAATGCGTCGATCAAGTCGATTTCATTCACTATTCCACCACGTGCAGTATTGATCAAGATGGCAGAGTCTTTCATCCATTCTAATTGTTGCGCAGAAATCAGGTTCCTGCTCAGCTCAGTCAAAGGGCAATGCAAGCTGACAATGTCAGATTGCATTAATAGCTTTTTTAATGGAAGCCGGTTTGATGGATGCGGTTGAGAAGAGGCCAGGCTTTGGGCAATGAGTACCTTCATATCAAAGGCCATGGCAATCTTTTCAACGGCTTTGGCAATGTGCCCATAGCCTACCAGCCCGATAGTCTTGCCCTTCAATTCCCTGATAGGGTGGTTCAACAGGCAGAATTGGTCCTGCGACTGCCATTTCCCCTGTCTGATGTCTGCCTGATAGTCTAGAAATCGGGTGTATAAAGCCAGGATTAGCATTAATACATGCTGGCTGACTGCAGCAGCTGAGTAATCTTTTACATTACAGACCTTGATACCCAGTCTATTAGCGACGCCAATATCAATATTATTGGTGCCGGTCGCGATTACGCAGATCAACTTCAGTTTGGATAGCTGGCTTAGAATGTCCTCATCCAGCCTGACCTTGTTCACAATAACAATTTCAGCATTCCTTGTACGTTCAACGATCTGATCCCGGGGACATTGGTCATAAGCCTTATATAAGGTTAAGTCCTCAATGGCTGAAAAATCCAGATCATCCAGATCGATACTTAATCGATCCAGAAAAACGCAGTTGGCACGATGTGTCTCAGTCATGCGAAGCCTGGACTACTTCGGGTTAAATTCGACCGTAGACTTTTCATGCAGTGCTTTCAGCATAGAACGGATACTTTCAGCAGCCAGGGCATTGCTCAGCTGATCTTTCACTGTTTCAAAAGCGGGAGCTTCGATTTTCCGAGTTTCTTTCAACAGGATGACATGCCATCCAAACTGGGTCTGGACAGGATCGGCAGAATAACTGCCAGGCTTTAACTTGCTGGCCGCTTCGAAAAAAGGTGCGACCATATCACCAGACTTGAACCAGCCAAGAGCTCCACCGTTTTTACCACTAGGGCCGGTAGATTTTTCTTTTGCCAGCGCTTCAAAATCGCCGCCTTTATCCAGTTGTTTGATCAAGTCTCTGGCTTCTTCCTCGGTTTTTAGCAGAATATGATTCGCGTTATATTCTAGCCCCTGCTCACCTGACTCATACTCCTGCTTATAACGTTTTTGCAACTGATCATCGGTTATCTCAAGCTTATTCAGGTAATTGTTCAGGTAATGAGATGCGATCAGGCCCTGGGTGTTGCGTTTAATTTCCAGAGTCAGGACCTCATCCTTCATTAGTCCTTCATTCTTCGCTGCCTGTGTCAGTAACTCAACATTGACCATTTCCATCAAGGCCTGTTGTGGTGTGACCTGCTTCTGCTGGCGCTCGATAAAGTGCTTCACCTCCTGCATGGTGATATCGACACCATTCACACGGGCCATTACCGGGTTTTCAGCTTGGGTATCTGTTGCGGCGAAGCTTGCGCCGTAATAGCAGATGGACAGGATAGTTAAACAATGCAGAATTCGTTTCATAGGAGTCACTTATAGTTCACTTAATTATGGGGGTTAATAGATGAGGTATTTAAATAGGTTCAGGGTAAGACCTTTATATAAGGTCTCACCTCAACTGATTGATACACAGAAGCTTTGATATAAGGATCATCGTTTGCCCATGCCTGGGCCTGCTCCAATGAATCAAATTCAGCAATAATGATGCTACCGCTAAAACCCGCCTCACCCGGGTCAGCGCTGTCTATAGCGGGATTCGGTCCGGCCAGGATCAGGCGGCCTTCTGCCTTCAGTGCCTGAAGGCGGGCGACGTGCTCAGGGCGAGCGGCCATTCTGATCTGCAGGCTATTGGGTACATCGATGCCAACAATACTGTATAACATGGTGTCAGGTATCCTCTTTCTCTGTGGTTTTGTTTATGGCTTCACTGGGAATAAACCGAGCCAGGTAAAATGCCTGCCCGATAACAAATAACAGGGTTAAGCCCATTAATCCGAATAATTTGAAATCTACCCAGATCTCTTCGCTGAAATTGAAGGCGACAATCAGATTGGCAATGCCCGAAAAGATAAAGAAGGTTACCCAGGCCAGATTAAGGCGTTTCCACACCGAGCTATCATCGATCTCCAGAGCATGGCTCATCATGCGCTGTACCAGAGGCTTCTCTCCGATAAACTGACTGCCCAGAAAAACGATAGCAAATAGCCAGTTAATGGCAGTAGGTTTCCACTTAATAAATACGGGGTCTTTTAAAAGGAGTGTTGCACCACCAAATACCACCAGTAAAACCAGGGTGATGATATGCATCTTTTCGACACGCTTGCTAATCAATGCAGTGAAAGCAACCTGCAGGGCTGTTGCGATTATTGCGGTGAGTGTGGCGAGATAGATGGCATGCTTAGCCTCCCCGGGCTGAATCTGCATGAAAGGGAACATTGCATTTACCGACAGGATTAATTCATCGGGCAAATCCAGGAAAAATTTATAGATAATAAAAAACAGTAGAATAGGGAAAAAATCGAAAAGTTGTTTCATGCAAGTCAGGCTGTCAATAAGGAGGGCGAAGCATATCACAAAATTTATCGATGATAGATTACAGAGTGTTGCATGATTATCACTTCAAATATTTCTACCGCTTTTTTGCATAAAAATTACCATGAGGGTGGGTTATTGAAGTATGTGGGTAGTTTTTTTTATCAATATAAAATGAATAAGGTGTTGTATAAATGCATACGGCTTTAGCCGTTATAATCGAATTTCTTCCCAATTCATGGAGATTGGTTGCAAAATAACAACGAAAAAAAGGGTAAACTTGCGCTGGAACGAAATAAAATGGAGCCAGGTCACAAAAAATGTTGTTTTTTTGTATCTTAGGTGTTGCAAAAAACAAATCATTGTGTATCATCCTGCCTGTCGATTGGTATTCGTACCAACACGAAAGTAAATTAATTTATTTTTTAAAACATAATTATTGAGGGTATCTCATGAAAAAATTAGTAATCGCTTCTGCAGTAGCCGCAGCTTTAGCTTCAGGTTCTGTATTCGCAGAAAACACTGTTTACGGTAAAGTTGGTCTGTCTATCGATCTGGCAACTAAAACTACTGGTGATGTGAAATCTAAAAGTGTTTCTAACGTGTCTTCACGTTTTGGTTTCAAAGGTAAAGAAGATCTGGGCAACGGTATGTCTTCTTTCTACCGTTATGAAGCTGGTACTAGTGATGAGCAAGGTGATGCAACTGGCACTCGTCTGTTATACGCTGGTCTGGAAGGCGATTTCGGTCAAGTAGGTGTTGGTAGTCAGTGGACTCCTACCTATACTCTGGTACGTAGCGCTCATGATCCTTTCAACTCTATTGGTGGTAACCTTGCTGGTGGTAACTTCGCTGCTGGATTCCGTACATCTGATGCTATCTGGTACCTGAATTCTTTCGGTGACGTAACTTTTGCTGCAGCTTTAGTAGCTGATGAAGCTAGTGATAAAATCAATGATGCTACTGACGTTGCTGTTTCTGTACCAGTTGGTCCAGTTACTATCGGTGTTGCATTTCAACAAACCGATGCAGAGCGCACTTATTCTGATGGTAACACCGGTGATTCACAGTCTGCTGTAAATATTGGCTATAAGGCTGATGACTTATCTGTAAATCTTGGTGTTTTCATGACTGATATGGAAGACGACTGGACAGTTGTTACTGCTTCTTACATGGGCTTCACAGCTCAGTTCGAAGACAATGGTACTGACAACCAGACTAGCCTGGGTTACACTCATAAAATGGGTAAGCAAACTTCAGTATTTGTTGAAACCACTGCTGGTGACATCGCTTCAGATGAAACCAATGTTGGTATCGTAGTAACATTCTAATCGGAAATATCACGATATTTTTGTTACAGAAAGGGTGCCTTCGGGCACCCTTTTTTGTGCTTCACTCTTTGATTTATAGACCATGGCTCAATTCTTCGAAATACATCCTGATAATCCCCAAAAACGCTTAATCCAGCAGGCGGTGCGTATTATCGACGACGGTGGTCTGATTGTGTATCCTACAGATTCAAGCTATGCATTGGGCTGTCATATCGGCGATAAATCAGCCATGGAGCGGATGCAGCGCCTGCGCAAGCTGGATAATAAGCACCATTTCACGTTGGTATGCAGTGACCTGTCCGAGATCGGTACCTATGCCAAGGTTGATAATTCTTCCTATCGATTGATGAAAACCCTGGCCCCTGGTCCTTATACCTTTTTACTCAAGGCAACCTCTGAGGTGCCGCGTCGCCTGATGAACCCAAAACGCAAGACTATTGGTGTGAGAGTACCTGATAACAATATTACCCGAGCAATCCTTGAGGAGCTTGGCCAGCCCATCATGAGCAGTACCCTGATTCTTCCGGGTAAAAGCGTAGCGATGGATGATGCAGAAGCGATACGAGAGCAGTTTCAACACGAGATCGATCTGGTTATCGATGGCGGTGCCTGCGGTATCGAGCCAACTACGGTGATCAACCTGATCGATGGCAATCCCGAGGTTTTAAGGTATGGCAAGGGCGATGCCGAATTCCTGGATTATTAGTTTTCCGTAAAGAAATTTTAACCACGAAGCACACGAAGGGCACGAAGAGTGTAAAGGTATTCTTTTTTCTTCATGATCTTCGTGTGCTTCGTGGTTAATAATTATTTAAACCATTCTCCTGTAGTTGAGAGTCGATCTTTCCCCTCGACATGCTTATAATGCCGGTTGTTTATTACCTTCAGGAAAATCTTTTTGAACACCTTAGTTAGTCAGAATCAACGCGTGCTTTCGGGTATGCGTCCTACCGGTTTATTACACCTTGGTCATTATCATGGTGTGCTCAAAAACTGGATTGAATTACAGCATAGCTATGAATGCTTCTTTTTTGTTGCCGACTGGCATGCTTTAACTACGCATTACGAGAATCCTTCTAATATTGCACAAAGCAGTATCGATCTGGTTATCGACTGGCTGGCTGCTGGAGTAAACCCCGGAAGTGCGACAATTTTTATCCAGTCTCGGGTGCCTGAACACGCTGAATTGCATACCTTGTTGTCCATGATTACCCCGCTGGGCTGGCTGGAACGTGTACCCAGCTATAAAGATCAGCAGGATAGATTGAAGGATCGTGACCTGAGTACCTATGGTTTCCTTGGTTATCCATTATTGCAAAGTGCGGATATCCTGATGTACAAGGCTGGACATGTTCCCGTTGGTGAGGATCAGGTCGCGCATGTTGAATTAACCCGTGAAGTGGCGCGTCGCTTTAATCATCTTTATGGTAAGGACGTTGATTTCGAAGAAAAGGCGCTTACCGCTATCAAAAAGATGGGTAAGAAGAATGCCAAAATCTACAACGATTTACTCAAGCGCTATCAGGAGCAGGGCGATGCATCTGCGTTGCCGGTAGGTCAGGCATTGCTGGATTCACAACAAAATATCAGTATTGGTGACCGTGAACGTCTATTGGGCTACCTGGAAGGTGGTGGTCGAATTATCCTGCCTGAGCCACAGTCCTTATTAACCAGGGCATCTAAAATGCCAGGGCTGGATGGACAGAAAATGTCCAAGTCCTATAACAATACCATTGCACTACGTGAGCCGCCTGAACAGATTGAAAAGAAGGTTAAAACCATGCCTACCGATCCAGCGCGTATACGTCGTACCGATGCGGGTAACCCTGAAAAATGTCCTGTCTGGGAGTTGCATCAGGTTTATTCTTCTGAAGATTTAAAGACATCAATTATTGAAGGTTGTACTACGGCAAATATTGGTTGTATCGACTGTAAGCAGCATATCATCGATAGCATCAAGGCCGAGTTAATGCCTATCCAGCGGCGTGCGCAGGACTATCAGGAAGATATCGCCAGTGTAGAAAATATTATCAACGAGGGTTGTGAAGCTGCTCGTGATGTGGCGCGTGATACGATGGAAGAGGTTCGTAAATCAATGGGATTGACATTACGCTAACCAGCGTAATCATCAAAACAGCCAGCAGGAAAATATGAGCGATTTATTTCAGGAAAATCAGTCCAATCAATCCGAGATGCCCTTCGCTCTGATTCAGGGTGAGCCATTGACGATGATCCCGCAGGATCTGTACATTCCACCAGATGCGCTGCAGATTTTTCTGGAAGCTTTTGAAGGCCCGCTGGACTTGCTGTTATATCTGATCAAGCGACAGAATATCGATATCCTGAATATTCCAATTGCTGATATTACCAAACAGTATATGCAGTATATTGATTTAATGGAAAATCTTGAGCTTGAGCTGGCTGCTGAGTATCTGGTGATGGCTTCCATGCTGGCTGAGATAAAATCACGTATGCTATTGCCTCGGCCTCCCAGTGACGATGACGAAGATGATCCGCGTGCCGAATTGATCCGTCGTTTACAGGAGTACGAACAGTTTAAAAAAGCGGCAGAAGATCTGGATGCCTTACCGCGTGAAGAGCGTGATATCTTTATGCCACAACCAGAAAAGCCCGAGATGAGCAGTGAGATTCCCTTGCCAGATGTATCTATCAAGGATTTGCTGGCTGCATTTCGAGATGTGGTCAACCGTGCTGAGCAGTTTGCCAGTCATCATATTGAACGCGAGCCTTTATCCGTACGTGAGCGTATGACGATAGTTTTAGGCCGTTTAAGATCGAGTGGATATACTGAGTTCAAGGATTTTTTTGATGTAGAAGAAGGGCGCATGGGTGTCGTGGTTAGTTTTCTGGCAATTTTAGAACTGGTTAAGGAATCAATGATCGACCTGGTTCAGAATGAACCCTATGCCCCTATCTATGTTAGAGCTAGAGCCTGATAAATAACACATTGAAAAATCAAACATAAGCATGACCCCTGAAAAATTAAAACCCATCATAGAAGCGATACTGGGTGCCGCTGATCATCCTTTAACTGTTGAACAATTGTTTAATCTGTTTCATGGTGATATTGAGCAACCGGGCAAGGATGAAATCCGGCAGGTTTTACATGAACTGGTGGATGAATATCAGACACGAGGTCTGCAGATTAAACAGGTTGCCAGTGGTTTTCGCTTTCAGGCTAACTCGGATTACTCTGTGTGGATTTCTCGTCTATGGGAGCAGAAGCCGCCACGTTATTCCCGAGCTTTGCTAGAGACACTGGCCCTGATCGCTTACCGTCAGCCGATTACTCGTGGCGAGATTGAATCCATTCGCGGGGTGAGTGTGAGCTCGAATATCATAAAAACCCTGCAGGAGCGTGAATGGGTAAAAACGCTAGGACATAAAGACGTACCAGGTAAGCCCAGCCTGTATGGAACTACCAATACCTTCCTGGATTACTTCAACCTTAAATCTTTAAATGAGTTGCCCACGCTTTCAGAGCTAAAGGATCTGGATAGTTTTCATCCTGAGCTGGCCTTTAATGAAGATAATGAGGCTTCAAGTGAACCGGGTGAAGAAGTTGAAACCGAAGCTGAAACCCTGATCGAAACAGAAGCCGAAACAGAAGCTGAAACAGAAGCTGAAACAGAAGCTGAAACAGAAGCTGAAACAGAAGCTGAAACAGAAGCTGAAACAGAGACCGAAACAGAAGCCGAAACAGAAGCCGAAACAGAAGCCGAAGCAGGGGCTGAGACAGAAGCCGAGATAAACCCGCTAGTGGATGGTGAAGATAAAAATGAAAATGATGCTATCCTGAAAGATGACCAGACAGCGCTATGATCAAACTCTCACACCTTGTGCGCCTGTTTTTACTGCTTTCCATTACAGCCTTTACCGGCTGTAGTGATAAGGGCAAGGAGTTAAAACACTGGTTGCACGAAGATACCGGATCATACGGAGCTGTTATCAGTGATGACAGTCGTTATCTGTTAACCGGCTCCATAGGCGGTTATGGACGCGTATGGGATGTGGATCAGGGCAAGGTGCTGTACAGCGTGCAGCATCAAGACAATGATGAAGGCGGTATTATCGCTGCTGATTTCTCAGCGGATAGTCAATACCTGGTCACTATCGAACAACAATCCATAGCGCGCTGGCGTGTATCTAACGGAAAACTGATGGGGTACTGGTCGTGGCCAGATCTGCGAGATGTCGCGATATCGGCTAATGGCCGTTATGCTCTGATCGCTATGAAAGCCAATCAGGCGATCTACTTTGATATGCAACAGGGTAAGATGGTGTATGTATTCCCACACCATGAAAAGGTTAACTCGGTTGCTCTTTCTCGCGATGGACGTTTTGCTTTGACAGGTTCCGACGACTGGCATGCTAGTCTGTGGGACCTCAAAACGGGTAAGCATATCTGGGCCAGGAATATGCAATACAAGATTGCTCATGTCGAATTATCCGATGACGGTAACATGGCTTTTGCGAATGCTTTTGTGGGGCAGGCAAGAATCTATGCGACGAATAAAGAAGGGGCACTGCTCAGTGAGCTGGATATTAAATCGCGTGGCATGACGGTTGTATCTGCAGATTTTTCTGATGATGGTAGTCTGCTCGCGACGGGCAGGGCATCTAAAGGTATTGATATCTGGAATATTAAAACCGGCAAGCTCCTGAAAACCTGGTTACCCGAGGTTAAGCACCTGGTGCAGCCAGACTCCGCCACTATTCTTGACTTGAAGATCAGTGCCGATAATACACAATTACTATCAGAATCGTCCGCCGGAATCGGTCAGCTCTGGTCTTTAAAATAATCTCTGGTAAAGCATGCAACGTATTCAAAAATTACTCGCCCATAATGGTGTTGGCTCTCGCCGTGAAATTGATCGATTTCTGCAGGAAGGCCGTATCAAGGTAAATGGTAAGCTGGCAAAGCCTGGCGATCAGATCAGTGGTGGAGAGAAGATTACTCTGGATGACAAGCCGGTACGACTATCCCGGCATGAAATCAAGCCAAAGATATTGATGTACCATAAACCCATCGGATTAGTGTGCACACGCTCGGATCCGGAAGGACGGCCAGATGTTTACAGCGATCTGCCCAGACTACAGCAGGGGAGGTGGATTGGAATTGGTCGTCTGGATATCAATACCTCGGGATTGCTGTTGTTTACAAACCATGGTGAGCTGGCTAATCGCCTTATGCATCCTTCATTTGAGCTGGAGCGTGAGTATGCGGCACGCGTACGCGGTCAGGTGACGGAAGATGCGCTTAAACTGCTCACCACTGGAATAGAATTGGACGATGGCCCTGCTAAATTTGATTCTGTCACTGATGGTGGTGGTGAGGGTACCAACCACTGGTATCACGTGGTGCTGCGTGAAGGACGTAACCGAGAGGTAAGACGCCTGTGGGAAGCGGTGGGTGTAGAGGTTAGTCGTCTGGTTCGAGTGCGCTACCATGAGTTTACCCTGCCCAAGTGGTTAAAACCTGGAAAAAGCCGCTTTCTTGAGGATACGACGGTTAAGAGACTGTTTGATTCTCTGCAGATAGATTACGATCATAAGGTTACTCAACACGACCTGAAACGTCGCCATGGTCGCAGGAAATAATTCTTTTCAACAGGTTTATCTCAGACTTCATGAGCATTACGGGCATCAGCACTGGTGGCCTGCTGAGGATGAGTTTGAAATCATAATCGGTGCCATCCTTACGCAAAACACCAACTGGAGCAATGTAGAAAAAGCGATCGATAATCTGAAGCAGCAGGGCTGTTGCAGTGCACATGCTCTGCTTGAACTGGAGCTGGAGCAACTCGCCCAGTTAATCCGTAGCTCTGGATATTTCAACCAGAAAGCTCGGCGTTTGAAAACTATTGCTGGCTGGTATCTGGAGCAGGGCGGCCTAAGCGGCTTAAGACAACTTGATCAGAGTGAATTAAGACGGCAATTACTCAGCCTGAATGGCGTGGGCGATGAAACTGCGGATGATATCTGCCTGTATGCCTTCAATCATCCTCTGTTTGTGATCGATGCCTATACCCGCAGACTATTCTCGCGCCTTTCTCTATTAAACTCCGAACATAGCTATAGCAGCTTGCAGCAGTTGTTCCACCAGCATTTACCGGCAGATGCGGCTTGCTATCAACAGTACCATGCGCTGATTGTCGAGCATGCGAAACAGCATTGTCGCAAGAAGCCGGTATGCGCTCTGTGCCCACTACAGGTATCATGCGAGTATGGTCAGTCGCTACACTAAAAAAACATCCACTCAAACGAGGAAAAAAGGCAAAAGTAGCCCGTTACAGGTATCCAGACTGTTTGGGAAGATTCTGCCTGATGGCTTCCAGGCCAAAACTGCCTTAATCAATCAATACCAGCATTTTTTCAATTCGCTAGATTCTGATGCGGTGTTTCAAATGGTAAGGGTGGTGAGTGTGGAAGCTAATATACTGACTGTTTCACTACCTTCAGCAGGGCTGGTGAATTATCTGCGCCTGCATACCCAGCAGATAAGTAGAGAAATTGAGCATCAATTTGGACAGTTGATGGCGTTGAAAATTATCTCTAGTCCAACAGGGGCTCAGAATGAAATGCCACGTCCTCGCTTAAAACCTGCGCCACATTTTTCTGCAGAGGTTAGCGATAAAATCAAGATATCAGCCAAAGGCATAGAGGATGATGAGCTAAAACAATCGTTGCTAAGACTGGCCGATGCAATAAAGAAAAAGGATGGTTAAGTGTTTTTGCCGAGATAGGTGGTACGACGATCATTGTATATATCAGAATACAGATTGTTCTGAATGATCTTGATCGCAGCCATGGCAGGGATGGCAAGGATGACCCCGATGGTACCAAACAGATTTCCAAAAATAATAATACCTACGATTGCGAGTACCGGGTGTAAATCCACCGCATTGGCGATCACGGAGGGGATGACTACAACGTTATCCACTACCTGCGCCACAATTACTACGGCTATCGCCATATAAATCATTGCTGGGTCGAATGGGGTTACTGCAGCGGCCACTATGGTGGCAAGAAACATTGAGATTAATGGGCCTATATAGGGAATCAGATTGAGTAGCCCCGTCAATGTGCCTAGTAATACCGGCATATCCAGTCCGACAATAAAATAACCTGTCGTTGCTACCGCTGCCATGATGAAGGATTGAATCATGACTCCACGGGTATACAGGATGAGCTGATGAGTTACTCGGTGGTAGATCAGCCAGCCCAGCTCAAAACTTGAATTAGGCAGCCAGTTGAGGGCTTTATTGCGTACCTGTTTAAAGTCCTTGAGGATGAAGTAGGTTAATAAAGGTACCAGAATGAGGCTAAGGGTAATGGCAAAAACCTGTTCTGATATTTTGAGCAGTAAATCATTACCCAATGATGATGACTGAGCAAGGATAGATACCACTATATCTGAAACATTAAATTCTATGCCTGTGATATCAGCGAATTTCTGACTGTACACATTTAACAGGCCTTCAAGGTGATTGAAGATACCCGGCATTTTATTCTTCAGGAAGGCTGCCTGCTCCAGTAATTGGGGCAGAGCAAAACTAATGGCTAAAATACTGGCTGTTAGCATGAGGATCAGCATGAAAATAATGGCGACTGAATGATTAATATTTTTGCGCACCAGATAATTGGTGAATGGCTTCAACAGTGCGTAGAGGGTAAAGGAAATAATGATAGGCAGTAATACGGATGAAAGTAGATAAAAGGCTGCTAGAACAATTCCTCCAATAACCGATAAAACTTTGAAGCTATCCAGATACGCCGAGCTGGCCTGATTGGTTTCAAGGTGATGTCCCATGTTAGCGCCCAGCTTTATCGGCTAATAGCAGGTTAGCCTGATGTAGGCGCTGTGCCAGGGTAGAAGCAAGGTTTCTTAGAAAGACCAACCCCAGATAATGCTCTACTTCAATCCATTCCTCGAGGTCCTGTTTCAAAAAAAATACCAGTCGGCAGTTTTTGGAGCAGACGGCATCGGCGGTCCGTTTGTCATTTTCAGCCAGTGCAATTTCACCAAAAAAGTCTCCCTGGTCGAGTACCGAAATTGGGGTGTCCAGTGCCATAATTTTTACCTGGCCTTCAAGAACCAGAACGACGCCAGCGCCCTGGTCACCTTCACGGAATACGATTTCATCCCGCTGATAGTTGCGGATATGCATGTTTTCGCTTAATGCGATAATGTGGCGCAGCGGGATATCCTTAAATAGCGGGGTATTGCTCCAGTAGTCTGCAATGGTGTTGATCTCGCTATCCTTTTGTTTGAACAGATTTGACCAGAAGAAATTGTTCATCAATATTTGCCGATTCTAAATAGCTAGCAGCATAGCAAAGCGTAAAACGGATTAACAATAAAGAAAGGGAAACAGGAGAATAATTTTAAAGCTCACGAGTCAGTGTTAGTGACTCGTGAGTTTAGAGATGGCTCCCCGGCCCGGGCTCGAACCAGGGACCCAATGATTAACAGTCATTTGCTCTACCAACTGAGCTACCGGGGAATTGCGGAGCGTATGGTAATGGAAAAGAAACCAATCAGCAATAGTATTTAAATGTTTTTTTCAAAAACTTTTCCAATCCTTTGCAATGCCCTTTCAAGGTTCTGCATTGAGGTTGCAAAAGATAGTCTCATATAGCCTGGAGCGCCAAATGCTGAGCCCGGCACCACGGCAATACCTGCCGTGTCCAGTAGATGATTCGCTACAGCTACATCGTCCGCCAAATCAGGACGGCTATCGATAAATGATTGAATATTAGCAAAGCTGTAAAAGGTGCCATCAGAAGGTATACATTGAATATGAGCAATGGAGTTTAGCGTCTGCACCACATAATCATGACGCTGTTTGAAAGCAGCAAGCATATCCACAATGCAGTGTTGATCACCATTTAAAGCAGCTACGGCAGCGGCCTGGGAGATAGAGGCTGGATTTGAGGTGCTTTGCGACTGAATTTTTTTCATCGCCCGGATGATATCAACGGGTCCTGCTGCATACCCTATACGCCATCCTGTCATAGAGTAGGCTTTGGATACGCCATTGAGTACCATGCAGCGATCATATAAGTCCGCATTTGCATTTAGAATATTGCTGAAGCCTTCATTATTCCAGATGATATGCTCGTACATATCGTCGCTAGCTATCAGGATTTCGGGGTGCTGGATTAATACGTCGGCAATGTCCTTTAATTCTTTGCGGGAATAGGCGATACCGGTGGGGTTGGAGGGGCTGTTAATAACCACTATACGGGTTTTAGGGGTGATAGCGGCCTGCAGTTTTTCGGCGCTCATTTTAAAACTTTCTGCTAACGTGGTTTCAACCACCACGGGTACTGCATCAGCCAGAAGTACCATGTCAGGATAAGAAACCCAGTAAGGGGCAGGGATGATGACTTCATCACCTTTATTCAGGTGTGCCTGACAAAGGTTGTAAAAGCTTTGCTTGCCGCCACTGGAAACCAGTATTTGCTCGGCTGTATAGTCGAGAACGTTGTCTCGTTTAAATTTATTAATAATCGCCTGTTTCAGTTCTGCTGTTCCATCAACGGCGGTATACTTGGTCTGGCCGTTATTAATGGCATCTATAGCTGCCTGTTTAATATGCTGCGGGGTATCGAAGTCGGGTTCGCCTGCGCCCAGCCCGATGACGTCACGTCCCTGAGCTCGAAGTTGACTGGCCAGGTTGGTCACTGCCAGGGTTGGGGAAGGTTTGATAGCATTGACACGGTCAGATAGTCGGTATTTCAAATCGAGAGCCCTTACTTTAATTAATCACGAAAGGCTTTAGCATACAGCCTGATTCAGGACTGATAAAGTGTTACCGTGAGCCTGGAAAGTTAAATTGTAATTGTGTTCGAATAAAATGAATGTGGAAGTTATTTCAGTATGTCAAAACCGTTCCAACTGGTAACCAATTATCAGCCCGCGGGTGACCAGCCTCAGGCCATCGCCGGTCTGATTGAGGGGATTAATGATGGCTTGATGCATCAGACCCTGCTGGGTGTTACCGGCTCGGGTAAAACCTTTACCATGGCTAATGTGATTGCTGGTTTACAACGCCCGGCTATTATCATGGCACATAATAAAACACTTGCTGCCCAGCTCTATGGCGAGATGAAAGAGTTTTTCCCTAATAACTCGGTGCAATACTTTGTCTCCTATTACGACTATTACCAGCCAGAAGCTTATGTGGCGGCTTCGGATACCTTCATAGAAAAGGATGCATCTATAAATGAGCATATCGAGCAGATGCGTCTGTCAGCAACCAAGTCTCTGTTTGAACGTAAAGATACGGTTATTGTGGCGTCTGTGTCTGCTATCTATGGTTTAGGTGACCCTGAATCCTATCTTAAGATGTTGCTGCATGTAGTGCAGGGCGACCAGATCGATCAGCGTAGAATACTGCGCCGACTGGCTGAGCTGCAGTACACCCGTAACGATATCGAGCTCAAACGGGGTACTTACCGAGTGCGCGGAGATGTTATCGAAATTCACCCGGCTGATAGTGAGCGCGAAGCGGTGCGTATAGAGCTCTTTGATAATGAGGTCGAACAACTCAGCATGTTTGATCCCCTAACCGGGGAGATACTGGAGCGGGTTAAGCGTATTACTGTCTATCCGAAAACGCACTACGTGACCCCACGCGAAACCATTGTGGCGGCGCTGGAAGATATTAAGGTTGAATTACAGCAGCGTCTGGCGCAGCTGACCGAATTGAACAAACTAGTTGAAGCGCAACGTCTGGAGCAGCGTGTCAATTACGATATTGAGATGATGCTGGAGCTGGGTTATTGCAGTGGTATAGAAAACTACTCACGCTATCTATCGGGCAGGCAACCTGGTGAACCACCACCGACATTATTTGATTACCTGCCTAAAGACTGTCTGTTATTTATCGATGAAAGCCATGTCAGTGTGCCGCAGATTGGTGGCATGTATAAAGGTGATCGTTCGCGTAAGGAAACGCTGGTTGAGTATGGGTTTCGGCTTCCATCTGCGCTGGATAATCGTCCCCTGCGTTTTGAGGAATTTGAGCGGCTTTCTCCGCAGACGATATTTGTTTCTGCCACGCCCGGAAAATATGAAGATGAGAATGCTGCTGCTGTGATCGAGCAGGTGGTGCGCCCGACCGGACTGGTTGATCCCGTTATTGAGATTAAACCGGCCACCTCTCAGGTTGATGATCTGCTTTCAGAAATCAATGCCCGGGTTAATTTATCTGAGCGGGTGCTGGTTACTACGCTAACCAAGCGTATGGCTGAGGATTTGACCGACTATCTGATGGAGCATGGGATTAAGGTTCGTTATCTGCATTCGGATATAGATACGGTAGAGCGCATGGAAATCATTCGTGATTTACGTCTGGGTGAATTCGACGTACTGGTTGGCATCAATCTGCTGCGTGAAGGGCTGGACATGCCCGAGGTTTCACTGGTGGCCATACTGGACGCTGATAAGGAAGGTTTTTTGAGATCAGACCGAGCCTTGATACAGACTATAGGTAGAGCAGCAAGAAACCTTAGCGGTAAAGCGATACTTTATGCAGACCGAATAACGGGTTCCATGCAGCGAGCAATCGATGAAACTCAAAGACGTCGAGACAAGCAGTTAGCCTTTAATAAGGAACATAATATTACACCTGTAGGCATCAGTAAGCAGATAACCGATGTGATGGATATGGGGCAGGGACGGGCTACGCAGGGACTTCGTAAAATTGCTGAAGCTGAAGGCCTGTATCACCATAAAATGTCACCGGCAGAGTTGAAAAAGCGTCTGTCCGATATGGAAAAGAAGATGTATGAACATGCTAACAACCTGGAGTTTGAACAGGCTGCACAGCTTAGGGATGAGATGGAAACACTGAAAAATAAATATTATATAGCTGAGGCTTAAGTCTCTATGTTGACAGTTTAGTACCGATTTAATGGCTGCTAAAGTTGCTCTATATCAATTCTTTACCCTATAACCCCTCAGCGAATAAAAAAGTTTCCATATTTCACATACTTATAAGAAGGGTAAAGATAGATTAAATAAAATAAATGGATTAGTATTCCTGTGGTTAAATTAAGAAATCTCTGCATATTTTGATATGAATTGATTACATGTATGGATTTATGCAAAGGTTTTTTGAGGAAACCGATAATCAAAAATTAAAAAATAATCAATTTAGGAGATCCCTATGGCTCATATAGTTGTACTTGGTGCTGGAACGGGTGGTATGCCCTGTGCCTATGAATTAAAAAATGAACTGGGTAAAAATCACCAGATTACTGTCATTAACTCAAATGAGTACTTTCAATTTACTCCTTCAAATCCATGGGTTGCTGTGGGCTGGAGAGATCGTAAATCAATTACTTTCCCCATAAAACCTTATCTTGATCGTAAAGGCATAGGTTTTATCTGCGATACCGTTACTAAAATCGATGCCTCTACGAACAAGCTGGAAACATCTAAGGGCGAAACAGTTGATTATGATTACCTGGTTATAGTTACAGGGCCCCGCCTTGCGTTCGAAGAGGTTGAAGGTTCAGGCCCAGAGAATCATACCAATTCAATCTGTACTATCGATCACGCTGAAAAAGCGTATGAAGATTATAAGGAATTGCTGAAAGAGCCTGGCCCGATTGTTATCGGCGCTATGCCGTTCGCCAGTTGTTTTGGTCCAGCTTATGAATTTGCATTCATTGTTGATGCTGATCTGAGAAAGCGCAAGGTGCGCGATAAATTCCCCATGACCTTTGTTACCTCTGAGCCCTATATCGGACATCTGGGTCTGGGGGGTGTTGGCGATTCAAAAGGTATGCTTGAGTCTGAGTTGAGAAATCATCACATCAACTGGATTACAAATGCCAAAACCACCAAAGTAGAGGATGGTAAGCTATTTGTAGACGAACTGGATGCTTCCGGTGAAGTCGTCAAGCAACACGAAGTCGACTATAAATTTGGCATGATGTTGCCGGCGTTTAAAGGGGTGGATGCTGTTGCGAATGTTGAGGGATTATGTAATCCACGTGGCTTCGTGATGGTTGATGAATTTCATCGCAATCCGACCTATAAAAATATCTACTCGGCGGGTGTTTGTATTGCTATTCCTCCTGTTGAAGCAACACCTGTGCCAACAGGCACGCCTAAGACCGGTTATATGATCGAGTCTATGGTGACCTCAATCGTTCATAACATCGCTGATGAGCTAGGAGGCAAGGAACCGACTACCGGCGCTACCTGGAATGCTATCTGTCTTGCGGATATGGGTGATACGGGTGCAGCATTTGTTGCAATTCCACAGATTCCACCTCGTAATGTTGCCTGGTTTAAGAAAGGTAAGTGGGTGCACATGGCGAAGATCGCATTTGAAAAATACTTTATGCGCAAGATGAAGAAAGGTACTTCTGAGCCATTATACGAAAAATACATCCTGAAGATGATGGGTATAAATAAGCTGGATGATTAACACCCTACGATAGTAATTTAAAACCCCATTCGTGGGGTTTTTTTTACTCGAGATATTTAAGTTGTCATTTGAAGCAGTTTGCTTCATTATTTGTAAAAGCTTTTGCTGTGATAAGGCTTGACAACAGGCGATTTTTAACTTTCAATGTTCTGGTTGCTATCCAGGTGCCTTCTGGATTGGATTTATCAATACAATATAACGGATTAACATTATGAATAGATTATATACATCACTGTGCATTTTCCTTATCGGGCTCCAGAATTCGGCCTTTGCTTCTTCAGATTTACCTGGTGGCTCCTGTGGGATGCCAGGTGCCCCAGCGTGCCCCCCATCAACTCCGGTTCCAGAACCATCTATGCTTTGGCTCATGATTGCCGGTATTGCCAGTCTTGGTGTGGTGCGTTATTTAAAAAGCAGAAGGTGACTGGTTGTTTTGTGTATTAGTCAGGTGCCCTTATACGAAAAATATCCTGAAGATAGTGGGTATAGATAAGCTGTATGATTAATACCTGCTGCAGGTAATTTAAAAAAGCCCCTTTTACGGGGCTTTTTTTATTTTCGATTTCATGCACTTGGTGATTGATTATTTACTTGTCTGATGTAGAATACCCGACCTGATTTACAGGCGCGTAGCTCAGTTGGTTAGAGCACCACCTTGACATGGTGGGGGTCGGTGGTTCGAATCCACTCGCGCCTACCAAATTATATTTTTGGTAGGAAGAGTTGGTGAGAACTTGTTCGACAAATTTGCCGGGAGCAGATTTGATCGCACGCAGTGCGCCCCGAAGGGGTGAGGGCATGGAGCCCGAAATAATCCACTCGCGCCTACCAATATATTTGGTAGTACTTCCCCGATTTTAATTTAATTGTTTTTTTTGATTAACACGTGGCCTTTGGTAGGGGTCACCACTGAAACAGGATCAATATGCCTCAAGTTACACTTCCCGATGGTTCTATACGCTCATTCGATCAAGCGGTATCAATAATTGATATAGCTAGCGATATTGGCCCCGGCCTGGCTAAAGCCACATTGGCTGGAAAGGTTAATGGTCAACTGGTCGATGCTTCTTTCATTGTTAATGATGATGCTGAGATTTCAATTATTACCAGCCGTGATGAAGAAGCGCTGGAATTAATGCGGCATGATGCAGCTCATGTCATGGCTCAGGCCGTTCAGGAGTTATTCCCAGGAACCCAGGTTACTATTGGGCCAGCGATTGAGGATGGCTTCTATTACGATTTTTATCGTGATGAGGCGTTTACGCCAGATGATTTAATCCTGATCGAACAGCGTATGCATGAGATCGTCAAACGAGACCTCCCTATTGTGCGAGAAGTCATAGATCGGGGTCAGGCGGTTACTACCTTTGCTGAGCTGGGCGAAGACTACAAGGTCGAGATTATTAAAGACATTATCCCGGAAGGCGAAGAGGTATCTATCTATCGTCAGGGTGACTGGTTTGATGTTTGCCGAGGGCCTCATTTACCCTCTACTGGTAAACTAGGGCAGGGCTTTAAATTGATGAAGCTTGCGGGTGCTTACTGGCGGGGTGATTCAAACAATGTAATGCTGCAACGTATCTACGGAACAGCCTGGAGCGATAAAAAACAGTTAAAGGCTTACCTGCATCGTCTGGAAGAGGCTGAAAAGCGTGATCATAGGCGTATAGGTAAGAAGCTTGACCTGTTTCATATACAGGAAGAAGCGCCGGGCGAGGTTTTCTGGCATGAAAAAGGCTGGTCTATCTATCAGGCTGTTCAGCAATATATGCGTAAGAAACAGTTGCAGTACGGTTATAAAGAGATCAATACACCCCAGCTAGTGGATTTTTCTTTGTGGGAAAAATCAGGCCATGCAGCGAAGTTCAGTGCAGACATGTTTACCCTGGAGTCTGAAGAGAGACAGTTTGCTATCAAACCTATGAATTGTCCCTGCCATATTCAGGTTTTTAATCAGGGCTTGAAAAGCTACCGAGATTTACCTTTAAGACTTGCTGAATTCGGTTCCTGCCATCGCAATGAAATGTCTGGAGCATTACATGGGCTGATGCGTGTAAGGGCGTTTGTTCAGGATGATGCACATATCTTCTGTACTGAGGAGCAGATTCAATCCGAAGTAGCTGATTTCATTGACTTCCTGCACGTGGTTTATAAGGACTTTGGTTTCAATGAAGTGATCTATAGATTGTCCACCCGCCCTGAAAACCGCGTAGGTAGTGACGAAGTCTGGGATAAAGCAGAAAAAGCTCTGGCCGAAGCAATGGATGCCAAGCAACTGGATTGGGACGAGTTACCTGGAGAAGGTGCTTTTTATGGGCCTAAAATTGAATTTACCCTGAAAGATTGTATAGGACGCGAGTGGCAATGTGGTACGATTCAGGTCGACTTTTCTATGCCGGGTCGTCTGAATGCACAATATGTGGATGAAGATGGTTCGCGCCAAACTCCTGTTATGCTGCATCGCGCTATTTTGGGGTCGTTTGAGCGCTTTATTGGAATTCTGATCGAGCAACATGAAGGTAAAATGCCGCTGTGGTTGTCACCGGTACAGGCTGTGTTGATGAATATCACCGATAAACAGGCTCCTTATGTGCAAGATGTTGAAAAAAGTCTTAAAAATCAGGGTTTCAGAGTGATTTCTGACTTGAGAAACGAGAAGATCGGTTTTAAAATTCGCGAGCATACAATGCAGCGCGTTCCTTACCTCCTTGTGGTTGGTGACAGGGAGATGGAGCAGGGTGAGGTTGCTGTGCGTAGTTTGTCTGGTGAAGATCTGGGAAGCATGAAAATAGATGCTTTTATATCCAGGGTTCAGACCCAGATGCAAAACTACGAATAGCTTTTCAGTTTTATGAACAATTGCGAGGAATAATCCAATCGCTGATGATAAACAAAGTCGTTTAAATGACGAGATTACAGTTCCTGAAGTTAGATTAATCGACCAGGATGGTGAACAGAAAGGTATTGTTACAATACAGGAAGCCTTACAGGCAGCGGCTGATGCCGAGCTAGATCTGGTAGAAATTGTACCTAATAGTAAGCCTCCAGTATGTCGCCTGATGGATTTTGGAAAGTTCAGGTTTCAGCAAAAGAAAAAATTGCATGACCAGCGCAAAAAACAGCGCCAGATACAGATAAAGGAAATTAAATTCCGTCCTGGTACTGAGCTGGGTGACTATCAGGTTAAGTTGAGAAAATTGACCGAATTCATAGAGGCAGGAGATCGAGCCAAGGTGACAGTACGTTTCCGAGGACGAGAAATGGCTCATATGGAGTTGGGAAGAAAATTACTCAAGCGTATCGAAGAAGATATGAATGAGGTAGCGACAGTGGATCAATATCCGCAGTCGGAAGGTCGCCAGATGACGATGTTACTGGTACCTAAAAAGAAATAATCAGCATTACTGCTTTTGCAGTAATCGGTTATACAGTCGAAAGGCTGGAAGTTTACCCGAACACGCAGACTCCGGCGTGCAGGGTTTTTATTAATATTTATCGAACGGGAGTTTGAAATGCCTAAAATCAAATCGAGTCGAGGCGCTGCCAAGCGCTTCAAACGTAATGCGGCAGGTAACTATAAACGTGGCCAGTCTCATTTACGTCATATCCTCACCAAAAAGAGCAGTAAGCGTAAACGCCATCTGGGCGATATGCTTGAAGTTAATGCTAATGATGTACGTCAGGTACGTCGTCTTTTACCCTATTCATAGGAAGGTGAGAAATGCCTAGAGTTAAACGCGGTGTAACCGCACACGCACGTCATAAAAAAATACTGGATAAAGCTAAAGGTTATCGTGGTGCACGCAGTAAGGTGTTCCGGGTAGCCAAACAGGCCGTCACAAAAGCAGGTCAATATGCATACCGTGACCGTAAGCAGAGAAAACGTCAGTTTCGTGCCTTATGGATTGCACGTATTAATGCTGCTGCACGTGAAAATGGTATGTCTTATAGCGTATTCATGAATGGTCTGAAAAAAGCTGCAATTGAAGTTGATCGCAAGGTTCTTGCTGACATCGCAGTTTTTGATAAGCCAGCCTTTACAGTCCTGGTTGAAAAAGCCAAGGCTGGTCTACAAGCTACAGCTTAATATTCACCTGATAGCGGACACTCAAGGTGTCCGCTACAACCAAAGCCAAATACCGTGTCCGATCTCAATCAGCTATTAAAATCTGCCAGTACGGCTATAGATGCCACCGATGATCTTAAAACCCTGGATAATCTGCGTGTGCAGTATCTTGGCAAAAAAGGTGAAATTACCGAACAATTAAAAAATCTTGGCCAGTTACCAGGGGATCAACGTCGAGCTGCCGGCCAGGAAATCAATAAAGTAAAGCAGGCTATCCAGCAGCAGTTGGAGGCTCGAAAGCAAACCCTTGATGAACTTCTGATTAACCAGAAACTGGCGGCTGAAACTGTTGATATAACTCTGCCAGGTCGTGGTATCGATAAAGGTGGATTGCATCCAGTCACCCTGACTATGAATCGCATTGAGCAGATGTTTGGCAAGTTGGGGTTTGATGTAGCCGAAGGCCCAGAAGTTGAAGACGACTTTCACAATTTTGAAGCTCTGAACATACCTGAATATCATCCGGCCAGGGCGATGCACGATACCTTCTATTTTGATGCGAAAACTCTACTACGTACGCATACTTCACCCGTTCAGATACGTGTTCTGGAGCATCAGGCCCCTCCAGTTAGGATTATTGCTCCGGGTAGAGTGTATCGTTGTGATTCAGATCTGACTCATACGCCAATGTTTCATCAGATTGAAGGTTTGTTAGTGGATGAAAACATTTCGTTCGCCAATCTAAAAGGCATGTTGCATGAGTTCCTCAAATTATTCTTTGAGCAGGAAGATCTGAAAACCCGCTTTCGTCCATCCTATTTTCCATTTACAGAACCTTCGATGGAGGTCGACATCAGCTGTGTAATGTGTGCTGGAGAAGGCTGCCGGGTTTGTAGTCAAACTGGCTGGATAGAAATCCTCGGCTGCGGCATGGTTCATCCAGAAGTGTTTAGACATACTGGCATTGATCCGGAAAAATTTACAGCTTATGCATTTGGCCTTGGCGTAGAAAGAATGGCAATGTTACGTTATGGCGTGAATGATCTGAGGCTGTTTTTTGAAAATGATTTGCGCTTCCTGCAACAATTTGCCTGATATCCGGTTGTTAACATGAAAATAAGTGAAAATTGGCTGAGAGAATGGGCTAATCCCGAATTGACCAGTGCACAACTGGTTGCTCAATTGACTATGGCCGGTCTGGAAGTGGATTCAGTGGAGGCAGCATCTCCAGCCCTTGATAAAGTGGTTGTTGCTGAAGTCCTAAGCTGTACTCAACATCCTGATGCAGATCGTTTAAACCTTTGTACAGTGAATGACGGTACAGGGGAACCTGTGCAGGTTGTATGCGGTGCGAAAAATGTTAAGCAGGGATTGAAGGTAGTATTTGCACAGGTGGGTGCTGAACTACCGGGTTTTAAGATCAAGAAAGCTAAACTCCGTGGTGTCGAATCCAATGGCATGATTTGTTCTGAATCTGAATTGAAGATGGCTGAATCATCTGACGGAATTCTGGTGCTGCCTGAGGATGCGCCTGTCGGCACTCCTATAGTCAATTACCTGGAGCTTGATGATACACTGATCGAAATCGATCTTACGCCTAATCGAGGTGATTGTTTAAGTATTGCTGGTATTGCCAGGGAAGTAGTGGCAAATAATGGTGTACCGATTACGCCTCCAGAAGAGCATAAGTTAGCCGATACTATTCAGGATGCTTTCTCAGTCGAACTGATCAATGCTGAAGCCTGTCCTCATTATGCTGGGCGAATAATCCGTGGCGTAAAAGCTGATGCCGAATCACCTTTATGGATGAAAGAAAAACTCAGACGCTGTGGATTACGTTCTATCAGTCCGGTGGTTGATGTTACCAATTACGTGATGATGGAGCTTGGTCAGCCGATGCATGGCTTTGACCTTAATAAGCTCAGTGGCGGTATTCGAGTGCGAAATGCTCATTCAGGCGAAAAAATTGAATTACTTGATGGCACAGAGGTTGAGTGTCGAGATGATACTCTGGTCATAGCAGACCATGAAAAAGCCCTTGCCCTGGCTGGGATCATGGGTGGCCAGGACTCATCTGTTCAAGATGATACTACTGATGTTTTGCTTGAAGCAGCCTTTTTTACTCCCCGGCATATTGCAGGGAAGGCTCGTAGCTATGGCTTACATACTGATTCATCACACCGTTTTGAGCGTGGAGTCGATCCTGAACTACAGGTGAGAGCAATCCATCGTGCGAGTGAACTGTTAATCGATATCGTTGGTGGAGAGGCTGGACCTGTTTTCGAACAAACAGTAACTGAACATTTACCAGTAACACCTGAGATTTTATTACGGCATGCACGCATTGAACGTCTACTGGGCATAAAGGTTAGTCATCAACAGGTTGAGAAAATACTCAAAGATCTGGATATTGAGTCTATTCAGCAGGCTGATGACTGGCTCGTAAAAGCGCCAAGCTATCGCTTTGATATTAATATCGAAGCTGACCTGATAGAGGAAATAGGTCGCATAATCGGTTATGACAACATACCTGGCACTCAGGAAGCTGTGCACGCGAGAATGAGTTCTTTCTCTGAATCCAGAGTCGGTGTTGATCGGATGCGCAATTTACTGGTTGATCGAGGCTATTACGAAGCAATTACCTATTCATTTGTTTCTCCGGAAATTCAGGAAATCCTGCATCCAGGACAGAAAACGCTTTCACTCAGTAACCCAATCTCTTCAGATATGTCTGAAATGCGTACTCAACTGTTACCGGGCCTTATTCAGGTGGCCAGACATAATCTTAACAGGCAGCAATCACGCATTAGGCTGTTTGAGACAGGTTTGTGCTTTATACCAGAGGGTGATGAGCTGATTCAAAAGTCTCATATCTCTGCTGTCATATCTGGTAGTAGTCAGGCTGAATGCTGGACAGGCGAAAATAAATCGGTCGATTTTTATGATATTAAAGGTGATTTGCAGTCTCTGATGCAAATGGCCAATGCACAGGATTTTGAGTTTAGGAAAACTCAAAATCCAATCATGCATCCTGGGCAGGCGGCGGATATCTATTTTCAGGATGAGCTGGTTGGATTTGTAGGAGCCTTGCATCCGACTGTATTGAAAGCTCTTGATATCGATCAAAAACTATTTGTGTTTGAAATTGAATTAGACGTCCTGCAGTCTCGTCATATCACTGAGTTCCAGGGGTTATCTAAATTCCCTTCTATCAGGCGTGATTTAGCGTTAATGGTAGCTGAAGATGTGCCCGTTCAGGCGATGATCGATAGCGTAAATTCTCTAAAGTCCAAAATAATTCAGGACGTTTTTGTATTTGATGTCTATACTGGTAAAGAACTTATAAATTTTCGAAAAAGTGTCGCTTTAGGCTTGATTTTACAGGACTTTTCCCGCACTCTAACGGATCAGGAAGTCGAGAAAACGGTATCGGATGTTCTGCAGATACTAGAAAAACAACAAAATGCTGTCTTGAGGTAAATAATTAATGTCTTTGACCAAAGCTGATATGGCCGAAATGCTGTTTGATGAGCTTGGTCTCAATAAACGCGAAGCCAAAGAGATCGTAGAGCATTTTTTCGAAGAAGTTAAAGTGGCACTGGAGACCGGGCATCAGGTCAAGCTTTCAGGGTTTGGAAATTTTTTAACTCGATCAAAAGCTGAACGACCAGGACGTAACCCAAAAACAGGGGAAGAGATTCCAATCTCAGCCCGTAAAGTCGTCACTTTTAGACCTGGACAAAAGTTAAAAATTAGAGTTGAGGCATATGCTGGAAGCGAGTAACAATAACGAATTACCAGTTATCCCTGGTAAACGTTACTTCACCATTGGTGAGGTCGCTGAATTATGTGATGTGAAGCCACATGTTCTTCGTTATTGGGAGCAGGAGTTTCCACAGCTGAAGCCTGTAAAACGTCGCGGTAATCGACGTTATTATCAACGCCATGATGTTTTGCTGATTCGTCAGATACGTTCTTTATTGTACGATGAAGGATTTACTATAGGCGGAGCAAGACAAAGACTTGAAGGTGTTGATGCAAAAGAAGATAATAACCAGAGTCAGCAAATCATCAAGCAAACTCTGATTGAACTGGAAGAATTACTCCACATTCTAAAGCGGTAGTTCGATCAATTCACAATTATTTATTCGGGGCGTAGCGCAGCCTGGTAGCGTACCTGCATGGGGTGCAGGTGGTCGGAGGTTCAAATCCTCTCGCCCCGACCATTTTTAAACTCTCGTTATTGTAGAAGTCTCGTTGTAGATCGAAGCATAGGCGAGAGGTTTTGAACCGATAGAGGTTCATAAAATCGCCGGGAGCGATTTTAAACAGCCACAGGCTGGCCCGAAGGGCGGAGGGCAGGAGCCCGCAGTAAATCCTCTCGCCCCGACCATTTAAAACCGGCTTAGAAGAAGGAACTTCTAAACTGCTGGTCTGCATTAAGAATGGTTATAGATGTTATTCTGCTTTTTATTTAACATAATTCTTATTAGCATTACCTGCCTAAGCATATTGATAATCAATCATGATAAGACTTTTAGGTTTTAGTCCGGGCTTCAAGGGCATTTATAGGGTTAAAAACGAGGGTTAAGGGTGCTTCCTGAAATCATCTACAACAAATACCAGTCCTTTATTAGCCATTCAATAGAATAACTATGACGAAATCCATACATATTATTGGCAGCCGTTCGCTGGGCGGAGCCGAAAGTTTTTATATGCGCCTGATCAAGGCGTTACAACAATCAGGTGATCAAAGCATCGCGATTAATCGTCCACATAGCCTGGTTGCGCAAGAGCTTCCAGACAGTGTGCCTCAATATCATTGCAAGATGAGAAGCCAGTGGGATTTTTTATCACGTATGGCTATCAGTAAGGTCATTAAGCAGGAGAAGCCAGATATCGTACAAACCTATATGACTCGGGCAACGATACTTACCCATGTCCCATCGGGTAAAGGTCCTGTACATATCGCCAGGTTGGGCGGCTATTACAATATCAACAGGTTTCAGCACGCTCATGCCTGGGTTGGTAATACTAAAGGGATTTGTGATTATCTCATTGAGTACGGATTACCTTCGAATAAGGTTTTTTATATCGGTAATTTTGTTGGTGAAGTAAAGTCACCAGAGCAGAGTAAAATCAGCTCGCTTCGGCAACAATATGGCATTGATGCTGATGCATTGGTGATTTTTGCATTGGGGAGATTGGTATATAAAAAAGGATTTGATACGCTGATTCATGCTTTTGACCAATTACCCAGAGAGATTAATACTCGTCCATTACATCTAATCATTGCTGGTGATGGGCCGATGTCTGATGATTTACTCTCAAAAACTCAAGAATTAACAAGTAGAGATCGAATTCACTGGGCTGGGTGGCAGACTGATGCGAGTCATTATTTTCATACGGCAGATTTGTTTGTCTGTCCGTCTCGTGAAGAGCCGCTAGGGAATGTTATTCTCGAAGGTTGGGCTTATGGTAAGGCTGTGGTCTCAACTAGCAGTATGGGTGGACAGGAGTTAATTACCGATAATCAGGATGGTTTATTAGTCCCCATTGATCATTCGGCTGAGATGGCAACAGCAATAAAAAGGGTGCTAGAGGATGATTCGTTTCGAGAGTCTATAGCTCAGCAAGGAACTGCTAGAGTAAATACTGAATTTACTCAGCAAGTCATCGTGTCACAATATCAGGATTTATATCAACAGTTACTGGGGTAATTCACTCATTTTTCAGAAGCTATTTGACTAGAGGATAATCTTCTAAAGATTTAACTGTTTCGGGTAAGCGTTGGGTGGGTGCTAGCGCCAAGTTGAAAAATATTAAACTTGATTAATTAACATATGTTAATTATTATTCGGGAGCTTAATCTACTTAAGTTGATGGATTTGTTTATTGCCGTAGTGCTTGCACTACGGTTTTTTTTATCCATAAAGCATAAAAGTTAGTACAATTGCTGCTATCAAGCCCAGAATTATGATGATCCAGTCCGAAGAAGAGTAGGACTTGTTGGTGGATAGCTCTCCAGTATCCTGATGGATTTGCATAAAATTTCTTAGTTCCTCATGCGTCACACTTCCCTGTAAAGCAATTTTTTTTAATACCTGAGACCTGACCTCTAGATATTGAGCCCGGGTTAATAAGCCATTGCTGTAACTTTTGACAAGTAGACGTAAGGGGCTGGTTGTGTTGTCAAGCTGCTCATGCATGTCAGTTGCTGTTCTGTGCGTTAATTTGCTTGTTCAGACTCTGCAGGCGTGGATGGTCAGGGAAGAATCTAAGGCCTGTTTGTATGTACTCGGTTGCCTTGACAAAATCACTTTTTGCCAGACTTCTTTCGGCTTCTGACAGGTATAGCTCCGCAAGCTTCGGGTCTTTCAGTAGATAATGTTTGGGGTCAACGCGTTTCAGCAGAGGAAGCACCGTGGTCAAGTCTTCACCAGTTTCAGATTTGGTTAATAGTTTATTCTTTACATAAAGGTTATACAGGGCAATCAGGCTGCTCATCAGGCGGTCTTTCTGTTCCTTGATATTATCCTCGGTAGTCGATAGAGCAACAGAGTCGGGATAATGATGTTTCGCCTGGTTAAGCAGGCTGATTGCCTGAGGATAATCATACAGGCCTTCCTTGGGTCTAAATACAGTTTTAATTCTGTCCTGATAGAAGGTAATGATCTCACGTCTGAGGCCAACAGATAAAATTTGTTGGTGCTCTGGACTCATTTGCTCCAGGCCCCAGATGGTTTCTATCATTAAGGCTTTATCACCATTTTTGATGCGTTCAATCTTTTCGTATATAGACTGTTCCTCACGAAATGTCATCAGTGGTTCATATCCTGCACCTGCACCAATGATTGAAAGAAAGAGCGCTCCTAGTATGATTTGTTTACTGTGAGATTTTCTTAGGCGTATGCCCTCCTGAAATTTTTCTACGGAAGGGATCCTGTCTTCTCTGTTCACTGATAGTGCTTTAACCAGAGTACGCTGCTGGCGACGATCCAGACCTTTTATAGGTTTTGGCTTTATACCAAGCTCCTTGATCTTGGGAGAAGCGACTTTATTATAAGGGTGCTTCCCTCCTGCAAGTAACTGATAGGCAACACAGGCCAGACCATAGATATCATCTCTCGGGTCGGGGCTCATACCTGCAAACATTTCAGGTGTAGCATAGGCTGGGGTAACCGCACTTAGTTTGCCGGGGTCAAACATGGTTTGTTCTTTTTCTTCTCCGGCAATAGTGCCTGCACGTGCGATACCAAAATCTAGTAATTTGACACTGCCATCGTTAAGCAAAAAGCAGTTGCCCGGCTTGAAATCTGAATGGATCAGATTTTTCTCGTGTGCATAAGCCAGTCCCAGACAAAGTTGGTCAATAATGTGTAGTGCCTGTTCTATTTTCAGGGGTTTCTTTGTGAGATCCTTAATCAGTCGATTTAACGGTTTACCCTGCAGATATTCCATCGTCATAAAGACGGTATCACCATCACGGTCAAAATCGTAAACCGTAGCAATATTGGGGTGTGCAAGACGTTGCGCCTTACTGGCTTCTCGTTGCAGGGCTATAAATGAACCAGAATACTTTTTAAATGCATCGGTTAGTACCTTTATTGCGACATAGGGATCCTTGTCTTTGGCTTCTACTTTGAGTAGATCCTTAGCCTTGAATACGACGCCCATACCTCCCTGGCCAAGTCTTTCGAGTAAAACGAAACGGTTTTTTAAAGTGACCCCGGGCCCCAGATTTTCATGTTTAACAGGAGTCTGAGGGTAAGTGGGAGAGGTATTCGTTGGCTGACTAGCTGATATGTCTGGGTCGATACTGAAATCGCCAGTGATATCCAGGGTTTCTGGAGGTGTAGCCCGACTTACAGGCATTGCGGTATCGGTCCGAATTATTACGGTTTGGTCGGCACTAGCGTCACCTGCTACATAGGAATCTGGTAAATCAGTTAGATGTAGTGTTTTATCTTCATTAAAGTAGGATAAATCGGTAGATGCCTGACTGTTGGATAAGGTAGCCTGTATACTTAGCTGAGATACGGTTTCTGAGAGAAATTTGAATTGTTCATCATTAATCCTATTCTGAGTGTAAAGCTGCTTAAGATAGGTAAGAGTTTGCGGGCTACTACTATGAGAAGCATGGAAAATGGAAGTTAGACCTTCTTCCATGTCTTTTCGACTTAATGTACCTGTCAGGAAGTCATTAATGATTGATTCACAAATTTCAGACATCTTTTTCTTCGATCTTCGCTTTTACCAGCACTACCGTGCAATTATCACTGCCGCCCATCTCCAGAGCTGCATCTATCAACTGTTGATTGGTTTGTTCAAGAGTTGATTCTACATTATCCAGAATCTGTATAATTTTCTCATCGCTTAAGTCTTTATAAAGGCCATCTGAACAGAGTAAAAATAGATCGTTATTGTGAATTTCATAATAATCCATGTCGACGATAAGCTCAGCTTCGATTCCTACAGCATTTAACACGACATTTGCTGCGGGGTGAGATTCAGCCTGCGAAGCATCAATCTTACCCATCCTGACCAGTTCTTCAACAAAACTATGGTCTTCTGTTAAACGTTGAAGTTTTTTTTCACGGTATCGGTAGACTCTACTGTCACCTGCCCACAGTACGAATGCAAGGTTTTTCCAGTTGAACATGCAGGCAACAGTGCTACCAATGGTGGACTGTTTACCGATCTTGAGTGCTTTTTGCTGAATAAGCTCATTACTGTGTATTAGATTTTCTTCAAGTAGCAGGATTGAAGCATCTAGCGTGGGTTGCTTAATAAATTTATTCGCTTGTTGGGTAATAGTAGAACTGGCGAAGTCACCCGAGTCATGGCCGCCCATACCATCGGCAACCATCCAGAGACTTTGTTCAGGAAGGCAGCTAAAGCTATCCTCATTACGAGTCCTGACCAGTCCGGTATGAGTGAGGCCAGAATACGAAAAGCTAAAACTGGCTCGATCCGGAGATTTATGGTTATACAGTGACAAATTATGCCTAAATATTATTAAGTTATCCTGCCTAAATAATATCATGCCTGACAAGAAAACGAGTTAAAAAAATGGAGAACCAGGTTTTCTGTAGAAAGAATACTAATCCTTACTATACTCATCCAAACAATCAATAAATTCTGGAGGTTACATGAAGATTGCAGCAACTATTGCCGGGCTGGGATTATTAGCAACGACATCTGTACAGGCGTATGATTTTGGTGTAGGTGTAAAAGCGGGTACTGTCGGTTACGGAGCCGATATTAGTGTCGCGTTGACTCAAACCATTAATGCTCGATTAAGTTTGACTAGTATTAATATTGATGACCTAAACGAATCTATTACGATTGGTGACAGTGTCAATGAAGGAACTGTTGATACGACGATGAAATTAGATTTTGGTGCTAACGCATTGTTATTTGACTGGTATGTCTTCGATGGAACCTTTCATGTAACGGGCGGTATGATGAAAAATAATGGGAAGGTAAGCTTCTCAGGTATTTTACAGGATTCAGTGACGATCAATGGACAAGATTTCGATGCTTCTGATATCGATGGTGCTATTAGTGGCAGTGTCAGTTTAGGTGACTCTTATCAACCCTATCTGGGGATTGGATGGGGACGAAAGGCTAGTAATGATCCAGGTCTATCACTCTCAGTCGAAGTAGGAGTTGCATTACTTGACCCTAAAGCAAACCTTTCCGCCACTGTAAATAGCACAGGTACTAATACTTTGAGTCAATCTGAATTGGATGCAAGAATTAATGATGCTGAGAAAGATATAAATTCAGAATTATCCGTTTTTGAAGCCTGGCCAGTACTGTCCATCGGCTTAAATTACGCATTCTGATTCATATAAAAAAATGCTAATATAGCGGCTGTTTTAATCAGCCGCTTTTTTTTGAGTTTAAGATATGTCTAGATTGGTAATGTGTAGTGTTTTAAAGCGTGAAGCCCCAGCGCTGGATCGGGTTCCTTATCCTGGTGATTTAGGACAGAGAATCTTTAATTCTGTTTCTGCAGAAGGCTGGCAGCAATGGATAACACAGCAAACCATGATCATCAATGAAAATGGACTGTCGACCATGGATCCAACCAGTCTTCAATTACTGGAAAAGCACATGATCAGTTTTCTGTTTGGGGAAGGTGAGCTGGCAAATCAACCTTTCAAGCCACCTGCAGCTAAAAAGTAGTTAACACACCCTGTTTATCTGACGCTCAGATCCCATTTCTCGCTGGTGATGAAGTTAAGTGCTTGATGGGATTGTTTGAGTGCGTTAAAAGTAGCGTCAAAATCAGGTGCCTGAGCAAAGATGAAACCCAGGTAACTAGATCCTCTGGGTAGAGGAATCAATTCGTAACCCGGCTGGATATGAATTTCGACACTACTGATATATTTGATCTGTTGCGCTTTGGTCAGGCCTTCAACTCGCTTTAATACCCCTTTATTCTGTATTGGTATCATCAGGACACCGGCGTAAAGCTGTGTACGCTCGATCTCTACAAGCGGTTCGCAAGCTAATTTTATTATGATTTCTTCAAGCTTTACGCCTAGTACATACTCGATGGTTTGTGCGCATTGCCCACCGATCGTCCTGGAAGCCATTTCTATTAAATAAGGCCCCGTCTCAGTAATTCTTACCTCAGCATGAATCGGCCCGTGAATTAGTCCATAGGCATCACAACAGTTTTCAATTTCTCCGATAATCTGTTGTTGTGTGTGATCGGGCAGAATACTGGGCGTTATGTAGTAACTCTCTTCAAAGTAGGGGCCATTCAAGGGCTCCGGTTTGTCAAACATTGCCAGTGGGATGATTCGACCCTCTTTTACAAAACCGTCAAAAGCAATTTCTTTCCCAGCAAGAAATGACTCAACCATAAAATGGGTTTTCTCGAACTCAGTTCCATTTTCATGCAGTAAAATCTGTCTAATGGTTTCGGCGGCCTGGGTAAATTCAATGACGCTATCGGCCCTGATCACACCGCGACTTCCCGACAGCATTAATGGTTTAAGGACAACCGGGTAGGTCTGGTTTTGTGCAACTGTTTCTACATTTGAAAATGGGTAAACCTGAAACTCAGGTACATTACAGCCGTGTTGTTTGAGACATTCTCTAGCCAGATCCTTACGGTAGGTAAGTAGGGATGACTGAGGGTCATTGTGGGGCAGCTTGAGGGCATGTGCAATGCGACTGGCAATGGTGGCAACAGAGTCATCGGTAGCTATTACCGTTTTAATATCGAGCGTTTTGGCCGCGTTCAGGACAGTTTGAATCGCTGTTTCGGGCTGTGAAAAATCTACAGTAATTCCGCTTGCGATGTGAGAGATTAAAGAATGTTTACTGTTGGAAACGACCAGCAGTTGATAATTTAACTGTTGTACTGCATTGATATAGCTAGCTACACGGTAACTTAATGCAGGTGCAATTAATAAAACAAACCCTGAGTGTGAGTCAGGGCCTGTCATAGAAGAGTTTATTGGTGAAAACCTGGGCGGTATTCGTAATCAGGCGCAACCGCCGCCAGCAGCGCCACAGGAACCACAGGTACCTGAGCCTCCAGTTTCGGCGAATACATTATTGAATACAAAACGCTCGCGTCCCACTTCTTCGATATAGTCGATTTGAGCACCACGCAGATAGTTAAGTGCGACTACATCAACCATTACCTTGAAGCCATCAAATTCCTGAACGGTATCAAATTCGCTAATCTCATCAGTAAAGGTCATACCATAAGACATGCCGCCACAACCGCCGCCACCGACGTATATACGGATGCCTGCGACATCATCTTCAGATTGACCCACAATTTCAGCCAGTTTGGATTGAGCTGATGCCGTCACTTCAAGATCGCTAGCGGTCAATTGAGAACTGAATATATCCGAACTAGAGGCTTCGGATGCATTGCTTGCTGCTGGTGGGGTATAGATTCCAACTTCTGACATAATAATTTACCTAACTCTATGTGTTTGAACGGATATTAGCATCTTTACAGGGGTATATTGTATCGGAAATTTGTATCAATATTCCCTGAAAACTGTAGTGGTAGTATATGTTGGGTTGAAATTAGTCATTTCAAGCATTGTCTATGGACAGCGCTATAGTGCAATGGCCTGATCTGTTTTACAATACGGCGCATTCTCATTCGCGGCCACAGCTACTTTTAACAGTATTGATGTGGCCACCTGCTTACCAGAATTAATTGATACGATAATATGAAATGCCCTTTTTGCGGCACACCGGATACCCGTGTAGTCGACTCGCGCCTGGCGCATGAATCCAACCAGGTTCGAAGACGACGCGAATGTGTTTCCTGTGAAGCGCGCTTTACCACCTATGAATCACCCATGTTGAATATGCCTATGGTGATCAAGAATGATGGCAGCCGCGATACCTTTGATGAGCAAAGAGTGCGTAATGGTATGCTGCGCGCGCTGGAAAAACGTCCGGTTTCAGCAGAACAGATTGAAGATGCGATGAGCCATATTAAACGACAGCTTGCCGCTCTTGATGCCCGAGAAATCGCTTCGCGCAAGATTGGTGAGTTGGTTATGCATGAATTACAGGCACTGGATCATGTCGCTTATATCCGATTTGCTTCGGTATATTTAAGCTTCGAGGACATTACTGCATTTGAAGAAGTGATACAAAGACTGGCTGCTGAGCCCACACCGGAGATGCAAAAACGCCAGGTTCCGTTAATCGACGATAGCGATTA
Organism: Gammaproteobacteria bacterium; assembly: GCA_050295575.1. Classification (GTDB taxonomy): domain Bacteria; phylum Pseudomonadota; class Gammaproteobacteria; genus JACNJF01. The sequence goes on from JBNKPX010000004.1 coordinate 47,348, forward strand.
ATAATTCATGATTCAAAAATACCCACATGAATACTGGATGGCCAAAGCGATTCAGCAAGCTGAAAAAGGGCGTTATTCAACGCATCCTAACCCGCGAGTTGGCTGTGTAATCGTTAAAGATGATTGCTTAGTCGCCAGTGGTTTTCATGAATACGCCGGTGGTCCGCATGCGGAGATTAATGCGCTGTCACAGCTAAAAGGGCAGGCGCAGGGTTGTACCGTGTATGTGACTCTGGAGCCCTGTTCGCATAGTGGAAAAACCCCGCCCTGCGCCGAAGCGCTAATCAAAGCACAGCCTGATATGGTTGTGTTAGCTATGCAGGATCCTAATCCCTTAGTGGCTGGAGATGGCATAAAGCGATTACAACAGGCCTGGATTGAGGTCATAACCGGGGTGATGCAGCAACAGGCTATGCAGCTTAATCGAGGTTTTATCAAACGCATGCTGCACCAGCGACCCTGGCTACGAGTTAAGATGGCTTCTAGTCTGGACGGCAGAACAGCCCTGTCCAATGGGGTCAGTCAGTGGATTACGGGAGCTGAGGCCCGTAACGATGTACAACTGCTGCGCGCTCAAAGTTCGGCAATTTTATCTACAGCTGAGACAGTCATTGCAGATGATGCCTCGCTGAATGTCCGTCTGGATAAACATTTGCTCAATCAGGATATTGATGTTCGACAACCCATCCGCATTATTCTCGATAGCAGCTTGAGTTTAAGCGGTAAAGAGAGCCTGTTTTCGATCCAGTCACCCATCTGGGTAATTACCACCGAGCGCGATCAGTCTGAGCGTTTTGCTAAATTTCCTCATGTACAGGTATTTGAGACTATTGAGGATGATCAGGGCAGGATCAATTTACCGGTATTGATGGGGTTACTGGCTCAGCAGGAAATTAACGAGATCCATACGGAATGTGGGGCTGCACTGGCGGGTGCATTGTTTAAGCAGGGACTGGTCGATGAATTGATTTTATATATGGCTCCCAGTCTACTGGGGAATAGCGCCCGGGGACTGTTTGATCTGGATGAAATCAGTATCATGTCGGACAAATTGAAATTACACATTCAGGATGTACGCCAGATTGGCGATGACATCAAACTAACTGCAATTCCGGAGAGCTAATGTCTACCATAGTCGTGGCACAGAAAAACAATACTGTCTGTATCGCAGCAGATAGCTTAACCAGCTTTGGTGATACCAAGCAATCCGCGGAATTTGTTGCTGACTCCAGCAAGATTATCCAGTTTGGTGATTTTTATCTGGGCGTTGTGGGTAGTGCAGCGCATCAACTGGTGCTCAAATCCTTACTGTTGCATCATGCCGACAAGATTGATTTCAGCAGTCAGATGGCGATATTTGAAAGTCTTAAAAATATCCATCCGGTGCTCAAGGAGGAATATTTTCTAAATAGCAAGGATGAGGATGAAGATGCTTATGAAACCTCACGCATAGATGCTCTACTGATCAACCCTCAGGGCATGTTTGGTATCTACTCTCTACGTGAAGTAGATCAATACACTAAATTCTGGGCGGTGGGATCGGGCGCAGAATATGCACTGGGTGCGATGCATGCGATCTATGAACACAGCGATACGGCTGAACAGGTAGCCAAGGCAGGTGTGATGGCGGGGGCAACATTCGATAATGCCTCGGCTTTACCGATGCAGAGCATTTCACTTAATTTAAAAAGTAAATCTTAAGCGAGTCCAATATGTTTACAGGAATTATTCAGGCCATTGGTAGCATACAGGCGATACAACAGAAAGGCGGGGATGTGCGCTTGACATTAGACGCTAATGGATTGCTGCTCAACGATTCAGATCTGGGTGACAGTATTGCTGTTAATGGTGTCTGCCTTACTGCCGTCGAATATACCGACAATGGCTTTTGCGCAGACGTATCACGCGAGACCCTGAATCTAACCAGCCTTGGCTTTCTTAAGCAGGGCAGTCGTGTCAATCTGGAAAAGGCACTTACTCTGAACACGGCTCTGGGTGGCCACATCGTCAGTGGGCATGTGGATGGGCTGGGTACTCTGGTCAGTGAACGCAATGATGGCCGATCAATCCGCTATGAATTTACTGTACCGCAGAACCTTGCGCACTATATTGCCGAAAAAGGTTCGATAACCATCGATGGAACCAGTCTGACCGTTAACCATGTCGATAATAATCGCTTCGGGGTTAATATCGTGCCCCACACTCGTGATAACACTGTATTTCAATTTTATGAAATCAATACGCAGGTCAACATAGAAGTTGATATAATCGCACGTTACCTGGAACGCCTGCTTACCGGTCAATCATCGGAGCAGAGCGATAATCAATTGCTGGCCAAGCTGGCAGAGTCTGGATTTATTAAGTCCTGAGTGAACAACAGAGAAATAGATAAGAATGGCTTTAAGTTCAACAGAAGAAATTATTGAAGATATCAAGGCTGGCAAGATGGTCATCATTATTGATGATGAGGGCCAGGAAAGTGAGGGTGACCTGCTGATGGCGGCTGAGGCAGTAAAGCCTGATGATATCAATTTCATGGCGCGTTATGCTCGTGGTCTGATATGTTTAACCCTGTCTCAGCAACGCTGCCAGCAATTACGCCTGCCATTGATGGTTAGTGATAATACTCAGGCCACAGAAACTCATTTTACGGTTTCTGTAGAAGCAGCAGAAGGCGTCACTACAGGAATATCCGCAGCGGATCGTGCGGTCACTGTACGCGCAGCTGTGAAAGCCGATGCATCTCCTGCTGATCTGGTTCAGCCGGGGCATGTATTCCCTGTTATGGCACGCAGCGGTGGGGTACTTGCTCGTGCGGGTCATACCGAAGCGGGTTGTGACCTGGCAGGTCTGGCCGGATTTGAACCAGCATCGGTTATCGTAAAAATTCTGGATGAAGATGGCAGCATGGCCAAATGCCCTGATCTGTTAAAGTTTGCCAAACAGCATGGTCTGAAAATTGGGACCATAGAGGATCTGATCCGTTATCGCATAGAAAATGAAAAAACGCTGGAACGTATCGTTGAAACTCACTTTCCCACCGATTTTGGTGATTTTAGATTAGTGGCTTATGAAGATGCCATTGATCAGGAATTGCATCTGGCTCTGGTTAAGGGCGAGGTTAAGCCTGATGACATCACCCCGGTACGGGTTCATGTACAGAATACACTGTATGATTCCCTGTATGGAACCGTTGGCCGTGGCTGGCCTCTGGGCAATGTGATGCAAAAGATCAATGAATTAGGCCATGGCGTCATCGTTTTTTTACGGCAGTCAGAAACCCCTCGACAGATGGTTCAACATATAGAAGCCGTTATTCGTGAAGAGCAGGGCAGGCAGGATGAAGCTAGCGGTGATGATTTGCGTACCTACGGTATTGGTGCTCAAATTCTGGCTGATCTGGGCGTACATAAGATGAGCCTGTTATCTGCACCGAAAAAATTTCATGCATTGGCCGGGTTTGGACTCGAAGTTGTAGAGTATATTTCCGACTAAATGTATAAAATCTGAATTATTTAAAAAGAGATACAAACATGACTCAAATTAGAACCATAAACGGTGATATCAGTGTTAGTAACGCTAAAATTGCCATCGTTGTCGGCCGCTTCAATGGCTTTATCGTAGACAGTTTACTGACTGGTGCACTGGATACACTGAATCGCTCTGGTGTTACTCCTTCTGACATTACTGTCAGTCATGTACCCGGTGCATTTGAAATGCCTTTGGTGATTCAAAAGTATGCCGAAAGTGGACAATTTGATGCCATCATCGGTTTAGGTGCGGTAATTCGTGGATCGACACCGCATTTTGATTTTGTTGCGGGTGAGAATGCCAAGGCCCTGGCGAGTCTTGCACTTAAATTTAATCTACCGGTTATCAATGGTGTCCTAACCACTGATACTATCGAACAGGCTATAGAACGCGCAGGTACCAAGGCTGGTAATAAGGGTGCAGAAGCAGCAATGGCGGCTATGGAAATGATCAGTCTACTTAGCAAAATCGGCGCATAAAGCTTATGTCAAAATCAAACACGCCCGAACAACAAGAGCGGGCGCGTGCCATAAAAAAGCGCAAGCATGCACGAGATAAGGTGCTGCAGGCGTTATATCAGTGGCAGGTATCTGGCGAAGACCTGGACTGGATTCGTGATATGTATTTGCAGGAACAGGGGGTTTCATCGGGTGATGAAGCTTATTTTCTAGAACTGCTGTACAAGATCCCTTCTGCTGTGGTTGAACTGGATGCGCTTTATAGCGAATACATTACTCAATTCAAGGATCATGTTGATCCAATTGAAGCCAATATCCTGCGTATTGCTACCTACGAATTCCAGCAGCATCTGGAAATTCCCTATAAGGTAGTGATTAATGAAGCCGTTAATCTGGCTAAAACCTATGGCGCGGATGACAGCCACAAGTTTATCAATGGTGTGCTTGATCCGCTGGCTCAGCAAATGCGCTCGTTGGAAACTCAGGCTGACAGATCCTGACAGGAATAAGCGATGGCGGAGGGTGAATTTTCACTGATACAGCGGTATTTTGCCCATTCGTCTGCGCGTTCCATCAATGACTCCGTATTACTGGGTATAGGCGATGATGCTGCTGTTATGCAGATCCCTGACAATCGCCTGCTGGTCCAGACCATGGATACATTGATCGCTGGCAGGCATTTCCCCGCATCAACCTCTGCCCGCGATATTGCTTACAAGAGCCTGGCGGTAAATGTTAGTGATCTTGCTGCGATGGCAGCGACACCCTGGTGTTATCTATTATCGTTGACCCTGCCAGAGATTAATCATGATTTTCTACGTGAGTTCTCTAGCTCCTTATTTGATGCTTCTGCAGAATTTGGAATCCAGCTTATCGGTGGTGATACCTGTAAAGGTCCGCTCTCTATATCTATCCAGGCCAGTGGTCACGTAGCTACAGAGGGCTATGTGACTCGTAAGGGGGCCAGGGTAGGTGACAGGGTGCTGTTAAGTGGGAATATTGGCTCTGCTGCCTTAGGGCTATCCTCTCTGCTCGATCGATGCGAGCTGGATTCGGATACTCAGGATGAATGTTTACAGGCGTTAAACAGGCCTGTGCCCCGTGTCGATTTGATTCCTTTACTTGGACGTTATGCGACTTCGGCTATCGATATATCTGATGGTCTTGCCAGTGATCTGGGGCATATTCTCGAGCAAAGCGAGGTTGGTGCTCTAATACAGCAGAATGCTTTACCCGTTTTGCAGTGGATACGAAACCACAATGAGTATCAATATGCGCTTGGAGGAGGTGATGATTATCAGATTGTCTTCACGGTTTCACCGTCGCACTATGATGAGTTTATCGATGAGGTGAGAAAACAAAACCTGGATATCACAGAAATCGGAGAGATTACTGGGCAGGGCTACTGGTTGCAAACCCCATTTGAGCAGATCAATTTAAAGCAATATCAGGGGTTCAATCACTTTGTCGAATAAAAAAATACCGATAAGTTATCTTAAAAACCCTTTGCATTTTCTATCTCTGGGATTTGGCAGTGGTCTTGCGCCTTTTGCCCCCGGGACTTTTGGTACACTGGCCGCTATTCCGCTCTACTGGTGCGCGAGTCAGCTCTCGCTGACTGCATTTCTTGTCACCATCGTGCTGGGTTTTGCAGTGGGAGTCTATCTATGTGGGTATACCTCAAAAGCACTCGGTGTACACGATCATTCGGGCATAGTGTGGGACGAGATAGTCGGCTATTTCATCACCATGATTGCTGTGCCCTTAGACTGGCGCTGGATGCTTGCGGGCTTTGTACTATTCAGGGTTTTCGATATCGCCAAACCCTGGCCTATACGTTGGGTGGACAAACAGCTGCAGGGTGGTTTTGGCATTATGTTTGATGATGTTTTGGCGGGCATTTTTGCGCTGATTGCACTACACTTTTTAATCTACCTCATTTAACTATCATGATGAAAACTTTGATCTGGATGTCACTGTTTATTTACCTGCTGTTATATCCTGCAATGGCTCAGCAGGATTCAGTGAAAGTGATTGCCCTGTTTAATAATAAAGCCCTGCTGATGGTCAATGGGGAACAAAAGATTGTACGAAAGGGAGAGAGTTTTAATGGAATTAAGCTTATTTCTTCTTCCTCAAGGGGGGCTTTGGTTGGCTTTTCAGATGGGCAGCAAAAGTTGCTGAATATCAACCAGTCTATTAGTCATGGATTTGCTGTACCCGATAAAAGTAAGGTCACTGTTTATGCTAATCATTCTGGTATGTTCATGATTCAGGGGCGGATCAATGGGCATAAAACTCAATTTTTGCTGGACACGGGTGCTACCTCGGTGGCTATTAGTCAAACCGAGGCGGATAGACTTGGCCTGCCTTATGAATCTTCACAGCGTAAATATGTCAGTACTGCCAGTGAGGTGGTCCCGGTATGGAATATAATGCTCGATCACGTTACAGTGGGTGATATTCGTGTAGCTAATGTAGATGCTGTTGTGTTCGAAGGATCACAACCACGTACCCCTTTACTGGGAATGTCTTTTCTGCAGCATTTGAAGTTGAAAAGAAATGGTTCAGTGATGACGCTGGAACAAAAATACTGAATAAATTAATTACACCCTCCGGCTTCTATCCCGTTACGGTTTTGATAGAATAGCGCGCTTTTCCTATTTAGCCCTGAGTATTCAACATGATAAGAACACGTTTTGCCCCCAGCCCTACCGGTTACCTTCATATTGGCGGTGCCAGAACTGCGTTATTCTGCTGGTTATTCAGTAAGAAAATGGGCGGTAAGTTAATCCTTAGAATTGAAGACACAGACCTGGAACGCTCTACTGAAGCTTCGGTTCAGGCCATATTACAGGCGATGGACTGGCTTGATATGGATTATGACGAGGGACCTTTTTATCAGACTGATCGTTTTGATCGCTATGCTGAAGTCATTCAGCAACTGCTTGATGATGGACATGCCTACTATTGTTCCTGCTCAAAGCAGCGCCTGGAAGATTTACGTGCTGAACAAATGGCGAACAAGCAAAAACCCCGCTACGATGGCTGCTGCCGTGATAAGGGCCTGGCTGCCGCCGAAAACCATGTCATCCGGTTTAAAAACCCGCAATCAGGCAGTGTGGTGATTAAGGACCTGGTAAAAGGGGACATCGAAGTGAGTAATCAGGAGCTGGACGATCTGGTTATTGCGCGTTCAGATGGTTCACCAACCTATAATCTAACCGTGGTAGTAGACGATCTTGATATGCAGGTCAGCCATGTTATTCGTGGAGATGATCATGTTAATAATACCCCGAGACAGATCAATATCTTCAAGGCTCTAGGCGCAGAGTTACCTCAATTTGCACATGTACCCATGATACTCGGTAGTGATGGTAAAAGGTTATCCAAGCGACACGGTGCGGTAAGTGTTATGCAGTATTATGAAGATGGTTATCTTCCCGAAGCACTGCTTAATTATCTGGTTCGTTTAGGATGGTCTCATGGAGATCAAGAGGTGTTTACTCGTGAAGAGATGATTGATAACTTCTCTCTTGAGGGTATTAATCGAGCAGCAGGCACGTTTAATCCCGAAAAACTGCAATGGATGAATCAACAGTACCTCAAATCAAGTGACCTTCAGTATATTGTTACCCTGGTGTTAGATAAGCTGAAAAGGTTGGGCGTCGAGGTTGATCCGGCTCAGGATATTTCATCAATCGTAGATTTGTATCGCGAACGATGTAAAACTCTGAATGAGTTGGCGGAAGGAATTTTATACTTCTTTCAGGACTTTACAGAGTATGATGCTAAGGCAGCAAAAAAGAATCTGAAACAGGCAGCACTGGAACCTTTGAATTTATTACTGCAACAGCTTGCTGAGTTGGCTGAATGGAGCGCGCCAGCAATACACCAGATTGTGGCTAATGTAACCGAGCAATTGGGTGTTAATATGGGCAAGGTGGGGCAACCATTAAGAGTTGCAGTTACCGGTGGGTCGTTTTCTCCACCGATTGATCAAACTGTGGAATTCATAGGTCAGAGAAATACTCTTAACAGAATTCAGCAGGCGATTGATTTTATTCAGCAAAATAATCACTAGTTTACGTTAAATTTATTTACAAAAAATGCTATAACAGCTTAACGTAAAAATAAATATCGGGTACAGGAATCAGCCGAATGACGGGAAAGCCACTTCAATGTATTGTCATGTTTGCGGATGTCGCTGGAAGCACTGCAATCTATGAGAATCTAGGCGATGTTGAAGCTAGAGATAGAATCTCAAAGGCGCTGAATACACTGATCTCTATTTGCAAGCGCCATAAGGGGGTGCTGGTAAAAACGATAGGCGATGAAATCCTTGTCTATTTCCATGATGTAGACCTTTCTATCCTGGCAGCATCCGCTATCCAGGAAACCATGGAGGATGGCCGTTCTCCTGAAACTGTAGGCATATCCATTCGTATTGGTATGCACTATGGTTCAGTTATCTATGAGGGTAACGATATATTTGGTGATACCGTTAATGTAGCTGCTCGTGTCGTTGCAATGACTAAAGCGCGACAAATTCTCTTTACCAGTGAGTTGGCTAACCGGATCAGTTCATCCGAATTAAGCTATAAAACTCGACAATATGACCGTATTCGAGTTAAAGGCAAGGAAGAATCACTTGATGTTTACCTTTATTCCTGGGAGGAAGAGTCTGATATCACCAATATGGCAACTGCCAGCAGTTTTACTAACCCCTCCAAATTTGATCAGGCAGATGGTTTAACACTGACTTATGGTGATACAGTTATCAAGCTGGATTTTAAAAGTTCTGGTATTAATATTGGTCGCGGCAAGGATTGCGATTTAATTGTGAGTGGAGATTTGATTTCTCGATTTCATGCCAGGATTGAGGTGAGAAGGGGCAAGTTTGTGCTTATTGACCAGAGCACGAATGGTACTTATCTGCGAACTAGAGATGGACAAAACTTCTTTTTGCGACAGGAAGATCTGGCCCTGTTTGGAAATGGGATGATCAGCCTTGGTAAAAATATTGATAAAGGCCCAGAAAATCTAATTGCCTATAGCTGTGATTAGGTTTTTTAATTTTTAGCTATAGGTGGTTTCTCTGCATCCAGAAAGCTATCCGCAAGTGCCCTGTACAAAGGCCTGGGACAGATCAATGACGAGACACCCGACCCTAGAAAAGCGGTTACCATCAAGGGGAAGATCATATTCTGGTTAGAGGTCATCTCCAGTACGATTACCATGGCGGTGATCGGAGCCTGAATCACCCCGGAGAAATAGGCAACCATACCCACTAGTACCATAAAAGATTGAGGCGCAAGTGGTATGAAGTGAGCCAGGTTTTGTCCAATACCGGCTCCTGTCGCCAGAGATGGGGCAAAGATACCTCCAGGAATACCCGTAAAATAAGAGCCTAGAGTGGCTAGAAACTTGTAAACAGGGAATAGCTGGTCTACCTGTCCCTCGCCGGAAACAATTTGATAGGCAGCACTGTAACCGGTACCAAAGCTGGTATGCCCTGAAAGATGTCCTATGTATGCTATAAACAGACCCAGCATGCAGGTGATTCTCATAGGGTAACGTCGCAGCCAGGGCTGGATGAGTCTATTCCCCGTAATCAGGGTTTGACTGAATACTCCCCCTAGAAAGCCACCAAGCACTCCGCAGATTAGCATGCTGGCAATGAGTGAAATATCCATGCTAAAAACCACCTGACTCACCCCGAAGTATCTATAGTTACCCACCAGGGCAATGGCTGTCATGCCAGCAAAAATGACAGCCGTAAGTATAATTCCATTGGTTTTCTGCACCATCGACTTACTGATTTCTTCCAGCGCGAAAACTATTCCAGCAAGCGGTGTATTAAAAGCGGCTGCTATACCGGCGGCCCCACCGGCAGCTATCATGCCGTGTTGATAATAGTGGGCAGGGAATTTAGCAAACCTTCCTAATGAATACATGATAGATGCACCAATATGGACGGTTGGACCTTCACGGCCGATAGATGCTCCTGAGAATAATCCCATTGTAGTAAGCAGCAGTTTACCAATGGCGATGCGAAACGATAATACAGATTGTTTATTCTGTAGATCCAGAGCGGCTATGGTCTGGGGTATGCCGCTTCCATTGGCTCCGGGAAAATATTTGCGCATGAGCCAGGAGATCAGCATAAGACCTGCCGGGGTTAGAATAAAAGGTAGCAGTGGATAGTCATCAAGTAAGCGCGTAAAACTATGATCAGCAAGGTCAGCCATTTTTGCAAATATTACAGCCACAATGCCAACGATCAAGGCTCCAACCCAGAATACAAGACGTAGGCGCCAGGCTTTGAATGAGAATAGTCTACGTCGTGATCGTCGGATATGTTTGCGCATAGTTAGTTAGTTAGGTTTGTTACTACTTGGTTATCGATATAATAAATTGCCTAAATTCAGGAAGTTGCCTGTATGAATAATAATCAATCTATGCACCCCGTCATCATGAGTATATTGAGCTGGGGTGTTATCCTGATTTTAGCAATCTGTACCAGAGCCTCGGTTTCAGGTTGTTATCATGCCATCAATGCGTAAAGCGATAAAATTTATTAAAAACCATCATATTAATCTTATCGTCGCAGAGCTTAATTTTCAGTCTGATTTGAGGGACCGAAGTTCTCAGCTTGAGACAATGATGGCAAGTATCGCATAAGTATCTGATGTTAAGGTGACTGTATAATTTTAGTTTTCTCGAAACCCAGGCTTATCCAGTGGATGAGCAATGTCTGAGGCTGGTGCTGGAAAATCTAAAAAACTAAACATTACCCATCGTAAACTTTGTACCGGGTGGTCTATGCGCCCTTATTTTTTGACCTCTTAGCGCCAGAATCCTGTGTTGGTCGAGCAAAAGCTGATACAGGAACATTAGCTCCTCCTGGGCTTCAACTGGAAACCCCTCACGTCTTTTGCCGCCCTCAACAAGAATGAGCTCTTCCAGATACTTTTGACCCTCGCTATATCGCCATAGGCTGCTGATTGTTTTAATCACTCTTGGGAATGATTCAAGTGCAGCGGGTTTTCCCGCTCTCATGCGCTTTAATTGCTCACTTTTTTTGAACAACTGCTGAGCAATCTCAGGACTAATCACTCTGTTATTGATGGCCATACCGGTTAGGCGCTCGTATTGGTTAATAGCTTAATGTTAGGAGGTGAATCATATATTACCACGCTTAATTATAAAGAGAATACGCATGCAAATATGAAAATAAAAAGCTGCTAAAAACGCAATATTCTCAGTTTAATCTGCCAAGAATCATAGCATTGTACATTGTTTATAGTAAATTACTTGATAAATGCCAGCTAACTTATTGAATTAACATGGGCTTGGTGTCTGGATGAAGCTTCTATAATGGGATTGAAATTCCACTATCAGGTACATGTTGATGTACGTAGCTAACGCAAGCGATCCAATAATTAGCATAGCAGCTAAAAATATTAGAGTGCTATCAAGCCAGTTGCTAAGATTTTCAGAAATTATATTCATAATAATCCTCCAGCCAGAATGCTCTGTTTAACTATCTGATAGCCCAAATTACAGGAAGAAACGACTTTATAATGAAACCATCCAGTAAGTATGAAGAGTTTTTGCGGCAATCTGGTTTTCATCAGGATATTGCTCAACAACATGCCATATTTTTACTGGATAGTTTACAGGAGCAGCTACAACCTGTTGAGCAGAGCATTATTCAAAGAATTACCAGCGCTTTATCCAGCAGAAAAGGGAGCAACCCAGAAATTAAGGGACTTTACTTCTGGGGAGGGGTAGGTAGAGGTAAAACCTTTTTGATGGACATATTCTTTGAAACCCTGCCGGTTAAGCAGAAAAAAAGAGTCCATTTCCATAAGTTCATGAAACAGATCCATGATGAATTGACACTTGCGAAACAAGGCCTGGATCCTCTAAGGAAGATAGCCTCTAAAGTTACTGATAATTGTAAGGTGTTGTGTCTGGATGAGTTTGTAGTGACTGATATCGGCGATGCTATGTTGATTGGTCGTTTACTATCCTTTTTATTTGAACAGGGCACCATTCTAGTTACTACCTCTAATACACCGCCTGATGATCTGTACAAAGAGGGCTTGCAGCGAGCGAATTTCCTTCCAGCAATCGATTTAATAAAAAAACACTGTGATATCTGCAACCTGGATGGCGGCAAGGATTATCGCATGCTGGGGTTGAAAGATACCGATTTATATCACTTCCCGCACGATGAAGATGCTTTATCCAGTATAAAGAAATTCATCCAGCTGCACCTTGTATCAGGTGAGTATCATCAAACCATAGAAATCAATAATAGACCGCTGCGCTATGAATACTGTGGTGAGGATACCATCTGGTTTAGCTTTGACGAACTGTGTAAAACTGCCCGTAGTCAGCTGGATTTTCTGGAAATCGCTCAACTTTTTGGAACGGTAATAGTGACGGGGATTGAACAGATGGGGAATGGTTCGAATGATTCTGCACGGCGATTTATTTCCCTGGTCGATGTTTTATACGACCATAGAGTTAAATTGATCTGTACCGCAGAGGTTTCTCATCATGAGCTCTACACAGATGGCTTTCTATCTTTTGAATTTCAGCGCACAGTGAGCCGATTGCAGGAAATGCAAAGTCATAATTATATGCACGAGTCTCATATAATTTAATTTCTGTTCACCAGCTCTATCTCAGCAATCAGGGCGGCATGGTCCGAAAATCTGTAATCTATACTGGTGAACTTAAGGTTTTTTAGTTTGTGATTTTTGCTATTACCGATGAGTAAATAATCGAGCTGTTGTTTGTGCTTTTTATAGATAAAGGAATAGCGTTGTTTTGCTGGAATGGATCGAGTCAGGTCGATCAAATCCCTTTCTATAAGGTCTGTGCTTTTATATCCAGGCCGGACCTGATCAGGTTTACCTCGGATGATACCGGTTACATCTACAAACTTGTCTGACAAGGGCAGGGCGTTAAAGTCACCTACTATGACTAATCTGTGCTGAGGGTGAGAAAGCTGAAATTGATTGACCCATTTTGCAAGAGTTTCCGCCTGTTGTTTTCTTTTTGTTGCAACACGTTTACCCTGTTTTTTACTCCTAAGCTTGCGCATAGATCGTAGATGTACGTTAATTATCGTCACGCACTCAGCGATACAGACTTCAATGAGTAGTGGCGGTCTTGAAAAAAGGTAGCTATCAGAACTGCCAGAATGAAGGTTTTTAAATAGCTGCCTTTGTTGAGTAATTCGGTAACGTGTATTAACTAGAAAACCGACATCAATTCCTGACATGTCATTACCTTCCATTAAAACAGCTTGATAATCTGAACCCTTCTTCTTAAGAGCCTCAGCTACATCCTTGAGTATATTCAGGTTTTCAACCTCCTGGAGGGCAATAATATCCGCCCTTTCAAAGCTGGTTGATATCTTCTCCGACAGCTTTTTAATACGTTTTAGATAGGTTTTGTGTGTTACAACTTTTTCGTGATTCCCGTCATCTTTGTCGTCGAAAAAGCGATTCATATTCTGAGATGCCAGAGTTAGTGCCTGTCCCGCATATAGTGGCACGCAGGCAAAGGTAGTGAGTAGCAGTAATATCTGAAAAGTGGTGACAATCTTAATCATTGATAGAATAAGTATCAGCTAATATACTAATGTGAATTCGGGTCATTATCAGGGGAATAAGATGTTCAAGCTCATACAACAAAAAGGGTCATCCAGCGCCGGGCTACTCACAGCAACGGCTATTTTTATCGGCTTGCTGGTATATGCCAATCAGTTTGCATTTAATAATAGCGAAAACAGTTTCTTATCTTTATTAATTGATAAGACCTTCAATACTCATAAGAGCAGCGACAACGTTGCTGATCCATCCGTTGAAGTCCTATCCAGTGTGGATACTGATACAATTCAACCTTCTACACAAGGGATCTTTGAAACCCCAACACTGGCGCCGGAAGACAAAAAAGTGGATGTGAATTCTACGAGATCTGCAGAGCTAGAAAAACTGACTCCAGAGACTTCGACTGACATTGAGTTAGCGGCTAATCCGGCTTTGTCTCAGCCAGGCATAATGTCGGTAAATTATGTATCAGGGCATTGGTATGGTAAGCAGAGTTATGATGACCAGGCTGCTTTGGCCGCATATCATAATGCCTGGTTTAATACTGGCCAGCAATACTATTCAACGACCAGAGCCAATGGCCGAGGTAACGGTCGTGGGAAAATGAATGGAGATGGTGAATTTAACTTTTCAATGAAATTTAAAGCCCGTGGTCGAATGGATGCGGACAGCGATTTTGATAGCAATCTGGTCGCTGATGGTAATGTCTATCAACAGAACCTATACAATGTGAATGCCTTCTACAACCCAGCTTATAGATATAACTACTACAGCTATTAGGGCCTGTTAACAGGTCCTAAATAATATCGGTTAAATAGTCCTGCCATTGTTGATGTAAAAACTCATCACTGGCGGCTATAACCTGTCTTGGTGTGAGAGAATGATTGAAGACAGGCTCTCCAGGCATTGAGCAACTTATACCTCCGGCAGATTCAAGCAGCAGGCAGCCAGCAGCATAATCCCAGAGCTTTTCTCCTCCATGCAGTAATAACTGTAACCTGCCTGCCGCTAGCCAGGCCCATTCTAGAGCACAGGTTCCTATGTTGCGTTGTGACTTGAAGGGGATAGACCCAACAATATGCTGACTCACTGCTGGATCTAGTCTTTTGAAGTCTATACTAGCCAGACAGTCTTTCAGGTTTTTTGGCTGGGCTGGTTTTATCGCAGGGATGCCATTGATGCATAATGGTTCATCTTTAAGCGCGCTAAAGCACTCCTTCCTGACCGGGTCATAGATAACCCCCAGGACTACTTCTCCATCTTCCACAAGTGCCAGTGAAACTGCAAATAGTGGTACGCCGTGATAAAAATTATTGGTGCCATCTACCGGATCCAGGCACCAGAAAGCCTCGCCACCCTCAATGATTGTCTGCTGCTGAGAGTGAGTCATTTCTTCACCAAGCATAAGTATGTCAGGTATTAGTTTTAAAAGATCAGATGTAATACCACGTTGCATTCGGGTATCGATCTCTGTCACCAGGCTACCATCCAGTTTTATCTCTGCGCTTACCTGTCCAGAATACTGCGTTAATAAAGCGTCTGCATGTTCACAGACGATTTTTTCTATTGAGGGGAGTAATCTATTTACAGGTTTCATAATTTTATTTTGTATTCCAATGGCTAATGCTTCTGATGAGAAGATTATGTTGCTATAGTCAAATATCCTAGTTTACAGCTATTGGTCATTAAATATTCAATATGAACGCTCCAGCGTCCTTTAACAATCCCTTTTTTATTACTCGCCCAAGCGCAAACCTGATGGAAGACCTGCACCGACAGATCTCGACTGCTGGAGCGATTTGCCTGCTATATGGTGTTGAAGGTGTTGGTAAGACGCGACTGATCAGACAGTTTATATCGACAAGGCTTGCGGGCCGTAAAGTCAAGTTTTGCAGACTCGACACAGATGGTTTTTTTCTGGATGATGATTCTCAATTACATGCCTTTGATAGTCTGATGCAGACCCTACTTGACTCACCTTCAAGTAATACTATTTGGGTCATTGACCAGCTTGAGTTAGCCTCTTGCACGTTTATACAGCAACTGCTTCAATTCTGGTCACTACATGCGACTAAGCTAAATTGTGCTTTAATTCTTGGCTGTAGACCCAGGTATCTCGGTACTGTCTATAAGATATCACAACAGCTTAAACTCAAGATCCCCAGTGTTGAGCTGAAACCTTTATCTAAAAGTGAAAGCCTGCAATATCTTTCAGCCCAGCTATGTCCAGATACAGATTCAGTTGCCTTATTATCCAGAGAATTAAGCAAAGAGTTCAAGGTAGCCTGTGGGGTTCCTGGGCTGTTAGACCAGATTATCCAGCAACATGCTGGTTTAATTGAATGTAGGCCGAAAACTTTGCATAACAGGAAGGTAAAGATCCTTTTATTATTAGCTGCTTCGATACTGATATTTAGTCCAGGTATATATTTAAATACGAGTAAATTTGATTTTATTGAGAAGCAAGCGACACTGCTAACAGATGCAGTAAAGGGGGATGAACCCCAGAGGCAGGAAATTAAGCAAACGGAAAAATCTGTAATTTCTGGCCTCGTTGAGTCTGTGATATTTGAACGGGAAGCGTTAATAACGGTAGATAAGGAAGCTGAGCTAGTCGTCTCTGCTGAAGATACAGGCCGCCCACTACAGGAGGAGGCCGAAGCAGTAGATCGGGTAGCTATAGAAAACAAAAAAATTGAACAAATACCAAGGCCACAGAATGTTTTAATGGAGCGATTATCGGCTACAGATGAGTGGTTAAAGCTATCTCCAGATGAAACGGCAAGTATTCAGATTATGAGCCTGGTGTTAGGGAAGGAGCTACAAAACTCCCTGCTGGTTTTTTTACGCAGGTTAGCTACTGATGGTATCAATTTGCAGCAAATCTATATTTACGAGATGAATAAAGCTGGCGATCATATTTATGTGGTTTTGTTTGGTAGCTATGTAGACCGTTCTGAAGCCCGTAAAAAGATCAATGCTTTGCCATCCCCTCTAAAGGCCAATTCACCCATTGTTCGAACTGTCCTGGGCATTAAAAATGAAATTGAAGAAGGTGAAAATTAACTGTCGCCTGAATATATAGAGCAACAAAAAACAGCATAAATAATATTATGAGTCGATTGATTTGAATCAATAAACAGGAATTAAGCAGACTAAATAGTTTATTAGTGTTTCATTATATAGCATAATGACCAAACCACTTAACTATAGGAAGGGGACAATAATGTTTAACTATATAAAAACTTTAATTGTAGGGCTGATGCTAATATTTTCTTACAGCGCCAATGCTTCTGATTTCTTTGGCGGCAACGATTGTCCACCCTGGGCATATGACTGTAATGATTGGCCAGAATGGACTCCAATGTACTGGATGGAAGAGATGAGCGACGAATTTGATAATGACAATGATTATTATGGATACGGCGGCCCAGGTCCATACGGCGGTATGCCTTACGGCGGACCTATGCCATACGGTGGCCCAGCTCCATACGGTGCTCCAATGCCTTACGGTGCTCCAATGCCATACGGTGGTCCAGCTCCATACGGTGCTCCAATGCCATACGGCGGCCCAGCTCCATACGGTGCTCCAATGCCTTATGGTGGCCCCGGACCATACGGTGCTCCTAGACCACCTCAGGGAGCTCCTTTCGGAGGACCGGTTCCTCCTTATGGTCGTCC